>JAVHOY010000225.1:10398-12872 GCA_036170295.1 bacterium | reverse complement strand
TATTTTGCGCGTTTGAATCCGCCGCATCTAAAGATTTCAACCAGTCAGGCGTATCGGCTGAAGCGCTCGGCGCGGATGCGCTGGGAAGATTCTGCCAATCTGGCGTATCAGATGAAGCGACGGGGGCGGCATTATTGGATACGCCCAAACTGTTCAGCCAATCGGATGTTGTTTGAGGCGAATCCGATGCGGCATTATCCGCATTTGCAGAATCGTCAAATATCGCGCGCGTATCGTCGGACGCTAGTTGGCGTATCCAGTCGGGCGAGTCCGCAGGCTCTGACTTGGCTGGCTCTTGCGGCAAGCCGCTGGCTTCGCGCATCCAATCATTCAAATCATCTTTTTTATTGGTTTGTGGTTCGGGCGCGGAATCTTTTGCGCCGCCCAATTCCACCCAGCGCACATTGGAAGATTCTTCTTTTGGTTTTTTCGCGCTCGGCGCGCCGCCGGTGATATTCGTTAACCAATCGGGAGTTTCTTCTTCGTCATCGTCAGATTGTGAGCGCAGTCCCGCCAACAAATCTTGAGGCGCAGAACGCGGGGATGTTTGCGGTTGTTGCGGAGTTTGCGGAAGGTCGCCTTCTGTCGCATCGCGAGCAGAACTGCGCGCATCGCGCAGCCATTGCGGCAAAATCGGTTCGAGGTCGGCGGTTGATTTTTTAGTCGGAGATTCGCCGGGCGTGATCGGCGCATTTTCTCCGCGCAGATTCCCCGTCAAGGGTTGTATGCGCGATTGGCAATACTGACAGAATTCAGAACCCGCCGAATTGTCTTCGCCGCAAACAGGACACTTAACTGTATCCGCCATTAGTTGCCCCCATACGGACGGTCGGCGCCGAATAAGACGCGCAAGCCAGTCGTCAACGCGCCAAGCGCAACGCCGATGATGATTCCGCGCGCGCCGCCGAGCGCCAACACTTGAGTCATCCAGCGCGAAGCGACGTCAATTACGGGAATGTTTCCAAAAGGCAAAGTCGCCGAGCCTAAAATAAGCAAAGCGGCGGTGATCAAAAATACAATGCTCATCACATCCGCGCGGCGGCGCAAAAGACGAATGGCGGCGTAAAGCAATGAGACGACGAGCAAGCCCATCAACGCGGCTTCGGCGGGAATGATAATGCCATCCATCATCACGCGCGCAATTTGATGTTCAGGGCGCAACGCGATTCCCAAACCCAGCGCCGCGACTAAACCGATGATGAGCAGCGCGCTGTATGCGCTGTTTTTTTCGCGGCGGCGAATCTTGGAAGTATGCACAGAAATTAAATTGAATACGCCGACGAGAGTCGCAGCGCCTGCAAGGATGATCGCCCAATTCAATAAAAGCGTTTGCACGGCGGCAAGCGGAGGAAAAAAATATCCGCCTAAAATCAAAACGCCTGCGGCAATCGCGATGGCGGCAGTGAACACGCGCATTAGATTGCCCCCAAAAGTTTAGCGGTTGCGCCGCCCAGCAAAACAAGGATGACAACCCAGCGCAACAAATCTTGCAAGGTTAAACTTGCGCGATGCGAAACGCCCGCGCCGAGATACGCGCCCGCCGCAAAAAGTTCTTCGCCGATCAAAGAGTCTTGCGAACTTGCGAATAAGGCGGCTTGACCCACAAGGTCGTCGCTCGCGCCGATGAGAGTCACATTCGCGCGGTCGGCGGCTTCGGCAAGCAAAGCGGCTTCCGCGCCGAGATGACCGATCACAATATTTGCGGAAACATTTTCTTGTAAGATGTTCATCGCGCCGGCGGCGTAACTAAACGGACTCAGCCCTGTGACGCGCCCCGCTGTGGAAACATATAACTCGTCCACGCCTGCGGCGTGATAACCTGATTGCAAAGTATCCTGCGTGAGCAAACCAATTGTGGGATTTCCCGCCGAAGCGATAACGGGCTTATCGCTCACAGAAGTTTGTTCCGCGATATGGCGCAACATCGCCAAACCCGCAAGCGCCGAACCGCCGCGCGCAGCCAACAAACCGCCGCGTCCCAGCGAGATATGAAGGCGTGTGCCGTCTTCAATGCTTAATCCAAGCGTGCGATATAAACGAGTCAACGCGGGGATGTCGCGCAAATTGACGGGAGATTTTCGTTTCCATAATGTGATGACGAGCAATAAAAATACGCTCGCGCCAATCACAGCGAGGGAGATCATTTCCATCATTGGATAACTCTCTTAGTATTCAAGAAGGATGCGAACGCGCGCGCTTCGCTTTCTTCTTCTAAAGTTTCCGCCAAAGCGTTGATTTGTTCGCTCTCGATAAATCCCCGTCCAAAATAAAGCGCTTGCGCTCCAAGCAACGCAAGCGGACTTCCCGCTTCAAGAAGCGCGGCGGCAAATTCGTGGAGTTGATAACGGCGCAAGGTCTCTGCCCAGCGCTGCCAATATTTGCGCGATGATTTCATTAGTTGCCAGTATAGCATAATTTCAAAGTTGACCTGCGCGAGGAACACGCCCTCACCCTAGCCCTCTCCCAAAGGGAGA
>JAVHOY010000225.1:4759-10298 GCA_036170295.1 bacterium | reverse complement strand
GAAGGGTTGGGGATGAGGGAAGGTTTTGTGTAAGGCGTACTACTCCGAAACAATTTTCATTCCCGCAGGGATTTTCGCGTCTTTGGGAATGACCACCACGCCGTCGCGCACATACCAGGTCGCGTTATCTATATCCACGCCGCGCGGAAAAGGACGAATAATCACGTTATCGCCAATGCGAACATTCTTATCTAATATCGCGCCTTCGATGTGACAATTCGCGCCAATGCCGCCGCGATCATAAGCGTCCGCGCCCATGAGGATGCTGTCTTTGATTGTCGTGTCAGACGCGATCTCGCTGCGGATTCCAACGATAGAATGCGTAATCTCAGCGCGTTGAATACGACAACCTTCCGCAAGTAAAACATTTTTCAATCTACTGTCTTCTACAACCGAAGCGGGCAGAAAGCGCGTATCGGTATAAATCGGCGCTTCAACATCGTGGAAGTTAAACGGCGAATCGGGCATGGTTAACGCGAGATTGGTTTCATAAAACGAGCGGATCGTGCCGATGTCTTGCCAGTAGCCGTCAAAATCAAATCCATATACCGAATGGGTTTTGATTGCCTGCGGAATAATATCGTTGCCAAAATCATCGTAGTCGGGAAAATTCGCAAGCAGGTCCATCAAGACTTCTGTGTTGAAAAGATAAATTCCCATCGAGCCGAGAAAAGGACGTTTGGGGTCGTCGCGGCTGATAAATTTTTTCTGCGTTTCAAGGTCTTTGGGTTTCTCGACAAAGGAAGAGATGCGCCCATCCGCTTCGCGCTTCAAGATTCCAAAGCGCGGCGCTTCTTCTTGCATCACAGGTTGCACCGCGACGGTAATATCGGCTTTCTTCGCCCAATGATATTCCGCCATTGCCTTGTAATTCATGCGATACAAATGATCGCCCGCGAGGATCAAGATATTCTTCGCGCCTGTGGATACGATTTCAAGCGTTTGCTTACGCACCGCGTCGGCTGTGCCTTGATACCAGTCCGCGTTTTCCATCGTTTGTTCCGCTGCCCAAATCTGTACCCAGCCCGTATGGAATGCGTCAAAGTTATATGTGCCTGTGATATGCCGATGCAGCGACACAGAATTGAACTGCGTGAGAATCGCGATTCTAAAAATCTCCGAGTTGATGCAATTGCTGATGGGAATATCAATGAGGCGATATTTGCCCGCGATGGGAACGGCGGGCTTGGAGCGCATTTGCGTCAGCGGATAGAGACGCGCGCCGCGACCTCCGCCCAAAATTACTGCGAGAATGTCATTCAATGAAGGCATAGCGATTCTCCTCGCCTTATTTTACTGTTATTTCTAATAACACGCTAATTAATCGTCAGTTTTTTTGCCCGCATTTTCATGGCGGAAAATGCGCTGCAAAATAATAACTTGCGAATCTATCTTCTCTCGGTTATGCTTGCGGACGGGAGCGGTTAGGTCCCGGTGGGCTTCCTGGTCTTCAACACCAACGGCGGGTCGCGTTGCGAGCCGCAGTGGGTTCGACTCCCATCCGTTCCCGCTAACGTTATAAAAACCCTAAAGGTCTTCTTGCCGTTTTTCTAACATTCAAAAGCGCAAGACCTTTAGGGTTTCATAAAATGATAAGGAGTCACATGTCTATCCCTGAAATTGAAATTCTTACAAATTTTGTTATGCGCGTTTTTCGGATTGACGACGTGACCAGCGGCGACCTGCAAAAAGGATTCCTTGTCCGCTATCGCGGTCAATTATTGAATGAAGATTCCGCCGCGCTGTACGATCAACTTGCGGATTCGCTCGCGCCATACGATATCGCTCCTTTATTCCGCGTCGAAGACGAACGTCAGGTGATCTACCTCGCGCCGAAACTTCCTGAGCCAAAAAAAGATAACATCTCCACGAATATTATCCTCTTTGTGCTGACGGTATTGAGCGTCATGTTCGCGGGCGCGCAGCCCGAAGGAGTCATGCCAAAAGATACGCTGGGACAATTGCTGATGATTGCAAAGAGTATTTTTACGGGCTGGCCCTTTGCGTTGAGTTTGATGGGCATTTTGCTTTCGCATGAATTGGGACATTATTTTATGAGTCGCTATCATAAGACTCCCGCCACGCTGCCGTATTTCATTCCATTCCCGTTTAGTCCGCTGGGAACAATGGGCGCGGCAATCATCATGCGCGGCGTGCCAAAGAATAAGCGTGTCTTGTTTGATATTGGCGCGGCGGGTCCGCTGGCAGGTTTGATCGTCGCCATCCCCGTTTTGTTTTTAGGATTGAAACTTTCCACAACGGGGACAATTGTTCCAGACCCCAACGGATTTCTTGAAGGCAATTCGCTTTTATATTTATTTGCAAAGTTCGTTACGTTTGGAAAGTTGCTTCCCGCTCCCGTACTTCCGCAGGGAATTTTATATTGGGTTCAGTATTTCTTCACGGGTCATCCCGTTCCCTTTGGCGGATTGGACGTGTTCATTAATCCCGTTGCCTTCGCGGGCTGGGCGGGGATTCTTGTCACCGCGTTAAACCTCATTCCCGTCGGCACGTTGGACGGCGGACACGTTATCTATTCGCTGTTTGGCGCTAAAAGCAAAAAAGCGTTTCCGTATATCGTCGGCGTTATGGCAATGTTGGGATTTTTCTGGAGCGGCTGGTGGCTATGGGCGGCGTTGTTATTCTGGCTTGGAAAAGTCAACGCCGAACCGCTTGACCAAATCACTACGCTTGATCCAACTCGGCGCGCGGTGGCTTTTTTGATGATCGTCATTTTCTTTTTAGTCTTCATGCCCGTTCCGTTTATGACGCTTGCTCAATGAAAAGAATCATCGCGCTTTTATTTATCGTCGCAATCTTGACAAGTTCTTGCGGAGCAAACGCGCCGACCGCGACAGCGCAATCCGCGACAACGGGCGCAGCAAAAACTCCAAGCGTCAGAGTCACTCCGCAAACAGCGACCCGCCTCAACGTCAAGAAAGACGCGTTGAAGGGATTGGAGATCAGCGTCTGGCATCCGTGGTATGGAGTCGAATCCAGTTTGTTTGATTCGCTTGTCAAGGAATTCAATCAAAAGAATGAATGGGGAATTAAAGTCAACGCGCAGAGTCAGGGAAATTTTTCCAATCTATTTGAAGCTGTAACCGCCGCTTTGCCAAAAAAAGAAAAGCCCGATCTTGTCGTCGCGCTGCCCGAACACGCGCTTGAATGGGACGCGAACGGCGCGGTTGTTGATTTGAGCGCTTATGTTGACGACCCGTTGTACGGCATGGACGCGAGCGATATTCCCGCCGTGTTTTGGAATCAAGATTATGTTAACAATAAGCGCGTTGCAATTCCCGCGCAGCGCAACGCGCGATTTTTGTTGTGGAACGAAACGTGGGCAAAGGAACTTGGCTTTTCTTCCGCGCCAAAAACGCCCGATGATTTTCGTCGGCAAGCGTGCGGCGCGCAACAATCTATGCTGAAGGACGCTTCGGCGCAAAATGATTTCATGGGCGGCTGGCTCGTGGATACCGAACCGACAACCGCTTATGCGTGGATGTTGGCGTTTGAAGGCGGCGTTTTAGAAGGCGCCGATTATCGCTTTCTCACGCCGCACAACATTGAAGCGTTTAAGTTCTTGCGCGAACTTTCTGAAAAAACTTGCGCGTGGCAAGCGGACACAGACCCGATTGCGGCGTTTGCGAATCGTCAAGCGCTGTTCATCGCCGCCAGCCTTGAAGATTTGCCGAGCGTTGCGCGCGCGTTGGCAAGCGCGAACAGCCGCGATCAATGGCGCGTCATCGGCTTTCCCGGCACGAATCAAGACGCCCTTGTGATTTACGGCTCTTCATACATCGTCTTAAAATCCAGCGCTGAAAAACAACTCGCGGCTTGGATATTTATCCGCTGGCTGTTAGAGAACAAACAGGATGCGCGTTTCGTCGAAGCGACTCACCTTTTTCCGCTGCGCGCCTCAACTATAGATTGGCTCGGCGATTATAAAAAAACTCATCCGCAATGGGCGCAAGCGCTTGAACTTCTGCCGCAAGGCGAGATGCAGCCGCAACTGGCTTCATGGCGCAAAGTGAAGACCATGCTCGGCGACGGCTTCGCGCACATGTACGCCGTCAACCTTCCCAGCGGACAAGTCGCCGCGATCTTGGCGCAGATGGAATCCATTTCGAGAGATTTAGGGAAATAAAAACTTAACGCGAGATTTATCTCTCTCGCGCCGTTATTCCAATGAAAAAATTCATCCTTATTGTTATTCTCTTTCTTGGCATCGCGCTCGTCGCGATCAGTTTCAGCGAAATTGAAACGATCGTTAAGACTTTGCGAAAAGCGCATCTTGAATATTTCATCCTCGCGCTTGTGATCCAAAGCCTGTGGTTCTTAACCACTGCGCGAATGTATAAATCCGTTTATCGTTTATTGGGGATGGATGAATCCACGTTCACATTAACTCGCCTTGCCACCGCCGCGAACTTTATCAACATCGTCACCGCCACTGCGGGCATGGGCGGCGTGGCGCTTTTCGCAAGCGAAGCCCGCCGAAGCGGACATAGCTCTGGCAAAGTGACCGTCGCTGCGGCATTATTCCTTTCGCTCGATCACGCTTCATTCCTAAGCGTTCTCGCCGTAGGATTATTCATCCTTGCGCGCCGCAACGATTTGACCGCAAGCAACATCTCCGCGTCGCTGTTTATGCTGGTCGTCGCGCTCGGTTACGCGGTTATTCTCTATCTCGGATATCGTTCCGAAGAAAAACTCGGCGCCCTATTAGCCAAACTTGCGCGCACGGTCAACCGCATCATAAAATTTTTTCGCCGCAAAGAAGAATTTCTGCGCGAAGCCCGCGCGTATGAATTCGCCCACGAAGTCGCCGAAGGGTTTGCCAGTCTCACCGGCAATCGCATCAACCTACTCCGTCCGATCCTTTGGGGAATTTTAGACAAAACTTTGCTGATGCTGGTTTTGGCGTGCGCGTTCCTATCGTTTGAAGTTCCCTTCACGGCGAGCGTTATCGTCGCGGGTTTTTCCATCGTCTATCTTTTTCTGGTCATCTCGCCCACGCCGTCAGGCATCGGCATCGTGGAAGGTCTGATGCCCATTGCGCTGACTTCGCTCAACGTGGATTGGAGTCAAGCCGTCGTCGTCACGCTTGCCTATCGCACCATCACATTTTGGTTTCCCTTCGGCGTCGGCGCATGGACATTCCGCTCGCTGCACACCGCCGAAGACGCTCCATGACGCCCCTTCAATCCTTACTCGATTTCTGGAAAGCGGATGAATCCACCGCGCCAAATTTTTCCACATGGAAAACGACTCCGCCGCGTCAAGCGCGCGCGCTTCCCTTCCCCCACGATATTCCGTCTCAATTGCGCCAAGTTTTATCCGCGCTTGGAATTGACCGACTCTACATCCATCAACACGCCGCATGGATTGAGACTCGCGCAGGAAAAAATATCATCCTCGCCACAGGCACCGCCAGCGGAAAAACGCTTGCGTACAATTTGCCCGTTCTTTCCGCATTAATTGAAAACGCTGACTCGCGCGCGCTATATCTTTTCCCCACAAAAGCGCTCGCGCAAGA
>JAVHOY010000225.1:0-4659 GCA_036170295.1 bacterium | reverse complement strand
CAGTTGTCAGACGTTGGCATCCCGTTGTCTGCCGGCATTTACGACGGCGACACGCCGCAATCGGCGCGACCCAACATCCGCAAAAATGCGCGGATTGTTTTATCCAATCCCGATATGCTGCACACAGGAATTCTTCCGCATCACGCCAACTGGAGCGATTTTTTTAGCAACTTGAAATTCATCGTCATTGACGAAGCGCATACCTATCGCGGCGTGTTTGGTTCGCATGTCGCCAATGTGATTCGCAGGCTCAAACGCATCGCGGAGTTTTATGGCGCGCATCCGCAATTTATCCTCGCCTCCGCGACGATTGGAAATCCCAAACAACTTGCGGAAAATCTCATCGAAGAACCCGTTGAACTCATTGACGACGACGGCTCCGCGCGCGGCGAGCGTCACTTTATTATTTACAATCCGCCTATCGCCGACGCCGCGCTTGGTTTGCGAAAAAGCGCTTTTCAAGAAAGCGTTCGGCTTGCCAACGATTTACTCCATCACGATATTCAAACGGTGGTCTTTGCGCGAACGCGCAGGAGCGTTGAAATTCTGTTGACCTATCTCCAACAAAATTACGAATTACAAATTACGAATTACGCTTCGCAAATTCGCGGTTATCGTTCTGGCTATCTCCCCGCTCAACGCCGCGAAATTGAACAAGGCTTGCGCGACGGCTCGGTGAAAACCGTCGTCGCCACCAACGCGCTTGAATTGGGCATTGACATTGGCGGACTCGGCGCGGCGTTGCTGGTTGGTTATCCCGGCACAATCGCCAGTGCGCGCCAGCAAGCGGGGCGCGCCGGGCGCGGAGACGCTCCCGCCGTCTCAATTCTTGTCGCGTCGCCGAATCCGCTTGACCAGTTTCTCGCGCATCATCCTGAATATTTTTTTGGCGCTTCGCCCGAACACGCGCTGATTAATCCCAATCACTTGTTGATTCTGCTTGAACATTTGCGCTGCGCTATGTTTGAATTGCCTTTTCAAAAAGGCGACGCCTTTGGAAATTTGAGCGCCGAAGCGCTTGAGGAGTTTCTCAATTTTTTACTTTCCAACCACGAGGCGCATTTTTCCAATGAAAAATATTATTGGATGCAAGATCAATATCCCGCCGCGAATATTTCGCTGCGCTCCGCGTCGCCGCAAAGCGTTGTCTTGCAAGCCACCGATGAAGATGGGCGACCGACCACAATCGGCACAGTGGATGGCGAATCTGCGGCGTGGATGGTTCACCCAAACGCAATCTACATGCACGAAGCGCAGCAATATTTTGTGCAAGAACTTGACCTTGAACGACATATCGCGCATTTGATTCCCGTCGGCTTGGATTACTACACCGAAGCGCAAAAAAATTCCGAGATCGAAGTGACGTCGCAATCCGATCATTCTTTTCTCCCCTCGCCCTTTGGGAGAGGGGCTGGGGATGAGGGTTGCGGCGAAAAATCTTACGGCGAGATTCAAGTCACAACGCAAGTGATGGGATTCAAAAAACTGCGTTGGTTCACGAACGAAAATTTAGGCGAAGAAGCGCTGGATATGCCGCCGTCCGTTTTGCAGACGACGGGCTATTGGCTCTCGCTTTCAGAAGCGACTCTTGCAAGTCTGCGCGAATCAGGCGCGTGGACAAATGATCGCAACAATTACGGCGCAGAATGGAATCGAATACGGGAATCGATTCGCGCGCGCGATCAATATCGCTGTCAGGTTTGCGGCGCGGCGGAAACAAATCGTCAACATGATATTCATCATAAGATTCCTTTTCGCAGTTTCACATCTATCGAGGAAGCAAATCGCGCTGGAAATCTCGTCACGCTTTGTAGAACTTGTCATCAAAAAACGGAGCAGAACGTCCGCATGAGAAGCGGGCTTGCGGGACTCGGCTTCGCGCTGGGCAATCTCGCGCCGTTGTTTTTGATGTGCGACCCGCGCGACCTCGGCGTTCATGTTGATCCCGCATGGAAGCCAGCCAACGGTCTGCCTTCTGTAGTTTTGTACGATCTCATTCCCGCGGGCATTGGCTTCAGTCAAAAATTATTTGAAATGCACGATGAGTTAATGCAACGCGCTTACGAACTTATCGGCGAATGCGCGTGCGAAGACGGTTGCCCTTCATGCGTCGGTCCCGGCGGCGAAAATGGCGCGGGCGGAAAAACTGAAACGCTGGAAATTTTGAAAGCGTTGATTCCCGTCAAGACGTTATAATTTCTCGCATGTCCCTTTTCTCCAAATTGACAAATGATCCGCTGATTTCAAAAGTTCTGCGTTCAAGCGCAGCGTTATTCAGCAGCAACAGTATCAGCCTCGCGTTGAGTGTCGCGCAAAGCGTTCTCGCCGCGCGTTTGCTGGGACCTGCGGGATTCGGTCTTGTCGCCATCGTGATGAGCTACGCATCCACCGTGAACGGATTGCTTTCGTTTCGCATGAGCGAATTGGTAGTGAGATACGGCGGCGAATATCTTGAAAAAGGCGAAAAAGAAAAAACCGCCGCGCTGATTAAAGCCGCGTCATTCGGCGAAGCGATTGTTTCATTGTTTGCATTTGTATTCGTGATTCTCACCGCTTCGCTGGCTTCGCGCTATATTGCCAAAACGCCAAACACGGAAATGTTTTTCATCATTTACAGCATTGGCTTGCTCGCCAACTTCAACGCCGAAACATCCACAGGCGTTTTGCAAATAACGGATAACATAAAACTGCAAGGCGCGATCAATTTTGTTCAAAGCGTCGTCACGGCGGGAATGATCGCATTTGCATTTTTTACAAACGGAAATGTGCAACTTGTTTTATATGCGTATCTCGCGGGGAAAATTGTTTTAGGACTCGGCATGTTCTTCACGGCGTTTTTTCATCTCACAAAAAGGTTGGGGCGCGGATGGTGGAAAACAAAAATCAAGACGCTGCCGCGCATTGGCGAATTGGCAAAATTTGCATTCGCTTCCAATTTGAGCGCGACCGCTATTTTAGTTTTCCGCGAGAGCGAAATTCTTTGGGTGGGGTTTTTCCTCACCAGCGAAGCGGCGGGATATTACAAAGCCGCGTATGCCATTGTCAGTTTGCTTTCGATTCCCGCAAATCCATTTATTCTCACAACCTATCCTGAGATCAATCGTCTCGTTGTGCAAAAATCATGGGCGCGCTTAAAAGATTTTCTTAAGAAGATCACAACAGTCGCCGCGATTTACAACCTCGCGCTCGCGGCGGCGTTTATCATTTTCGGCAAATGGCTTTTATCCATTTATGGCGAACAATACGCCGCCGCATATCCCGCGTTGATTGCGCTGTTGGTCGGCTTCACATTTAATTACATTCTCTTTTGGAATCGTCCGCTGTTGCTTTCGCTGGGACTGCCGCAAGTTCCGCTGCAGGTTACGCTCGTCGCGGGGCTTGCCAAACTCGCGCTCGCCTTTCCGCTCGTTCCGCGTTTTGGATATATCGCCGAAGCCGCGCTGTTATCTTTTTATTATGTCGCGTCCGTCGGCGCGATGGTCTGGCGCGGACTCAAAGAAATAAAAATGAAGGTTGAAGAATGAAGATTGCTTTAATTACAAACTCGCGTATTCCATCATTAACTGCAAATTCAATTCAGGCGATGAAGGTCGCGCAGGCGTTGATGCAGATTGGACATGACTTGAGACTCTTTGCGCCCGCTGAATCTGATTCTGTTCCCGAAGCGACTCTCCGCGCGCATTATGGATTGCGCGACATTCCGCCCATCGAATTGATTCCATCGCTCAAATTTTTTCGCCGCTTTGATTTTATTCTCCGTTCTCAAATCGCCGCTCAGAAATTCGGCGCGGAGTTAATCTACACCTGGCTGCCGCAATCCGCTGTGTTTGCATTGACGCGCAAATTTCCCGTCGTCCTTGAAATGCACGCGGACGTGGCAGGCAGCATGGGCGCGTGGTGGCTGCGTCAGTTTGTAAAGTTGAACGGGCGCAAGTTAATCACCGCCACCAATCAAGCGTTGAAGAAAATTCTGGAACATTCCATCCAATTACCAATTACCAATTACCTAATTGCCCCCAACGGGGTGGAACTTGAAAAATATCAGAATCTTCCAAGTCCTAGCGAAGCGCGGCGTGAATTGAATCTAAAAGAAAATTTCACCGTTGGATTCACAGGTCACATTTATCCGGGTCGCGGCGCGGAACTGTTGTTTGAGTTGGCAAAGCAAATGCCCGCCGTGAATTTCCTCTGGGTCGGCGGTACGCCTGAGTTGGTTGAGTTCTGGCGCGGAAAATTGACCGAAGCGCAAATGACTAACGTGACGATGACCGGCTTCGTCCAGCACGAAAGCATTCCGCTGTATCAAGCCGCGTCCGATATTTTGCTCATGCCATACAGCAAGTCTATCTCCGCTTCAAGCGGACAGGACATCGCCGAAGTGATCAACCCAATGAAGATGTTTGAATATATGGCGTCCGGTCGCGCCATCGTCTCTGCGGATTTGGATTCGATACGGGAAATTTTGAATGAAGAGAATGCGGTATTTTGCGAGGCGCGGGAATTGGAAATCGGAAATCAAGAATCGGAAATCGGAAATTGGAAATCCGCGATTGAGTCTTTGCTTGCCGATGAGTCGCGCAGAGTTGCTTTGGGAAATCAAGCGCGAAAAGATGCGCGGCGCTTCGCTTGGGTTGCGCGCGAAAAATTGGTCATGGACGC
>JAVHOY010000224.1:0-2181 GCA_036170295.1 bacterium | reverse complement strand
TTTTTCGCCGCCGCAATCGGGGCATTTGAAAATCTCAAGCGCGTTCAATGGGATTGCGTTTTTCGCGCCGCCGATTTTTATCGCTTTGACGAAAACGCTCGGCGTGAGTTGAAACATCGCGCCTGTGGGTTGAAAGAGTCCATCTAACGCGGCAAGAACTTTAGCGGGAATGATTCGCTTGAGAAGTCCGAGTCGAAAATGGGAAACAGTAAGAGTCTTCTCGATGTTGAAGCCTAATTCGCCAAGCCAATTGCGAATCGCTTTGGGATGAAAATCAAAATTCAACTTTACAAATTCAACGGGTTCTAAAGCAAAAGGATTCCAATTTTGCTTGCCGAGCCAATAACGCAAAATAGATTTGAGATTTAATTTGTTGGCAAACTCAAGGATAAATACCGCGTTAGGCTGCAAAACATTTTTTATTTGAGCCAGCGCTTTGGGCGCGTCCGCCATGTGATGCAGCGCGCGGATCATGGTCGCCGCGTCGAATTGATTTTCGCGGAAGGGCAGGCGATATATATCGGCGGCGACGTAAATATATTTTGACGAGCGTCCCAATCTTTCCTGCGCTTGCGCGAGCTGCGTAGAGGAATAATCCAACACGACGATGCGCTCAAAGCCGTTGTAGCGCGGCGTGTTGCGTCCCGCGCCCGCGCCCAATTCAAGCATGAGCGCGCCGCTTTTGGGGAGCAAACGTTTAAGCGCAATCGCTTCGGCGCGGTCTTCATATTCGCGTCCGCCTTCGTCCCAAAACGATTGTTGATAATCGGAGCCTTCGTAGTTGCAAACGGGGGGAGTGTTAGTCATTGGCAATTGGTAATTGGTAATTGAGGGATCAAATGCAAAATTAATCTCCAATTACCAATTACTATTTACTATCTTCCAATAGCGCGATAAGTGAATCCCAATTCTTTCATCAATTTGGGATCGTAAATGTTGCGTCCGTCATAGATGACCGGAGCGTTGAGCAAGCCTTTGATTTTCGTCAAGTCAAGCTGCTTAAATTCATTCCATTCGGTGACGACTATCAGCGCGTCGCAGCCTTTCGCCATTTCGTACGCGCCGCTGAACATTTCCACTGCGGGCAAAATCGGACGCGCCACTTCCATCGCGACGGGATCGTATCCGCGCACATTCGCGCCGGCTTTGGTCAACTCGTTCGCAATATCAATGGCGGGCGCGTCGCGCATATCGTCGGTATTGGGTTTGAACGCCAGTCCCAGCAAGCCAATGGTTTTGCCTTTCAGCCCGCCGATCATTTCTGAAACGCGCTTCACTGCGGCTTTGCGGCGGTCATAATTCACTTCCATCACATCGTTCAAAATGCGCGGATTGAGTCCCTTTTCTTTTGCCATGAACGCCAACGCTTCAACATCTTTGGGGAAGCACGAACCGCCCCAGCCAAGACCCGCGTCCAAAAAGTGACGACCAATGCGCGCGTCATAGCCCATGCCCGCCGCCACTTCTTTCACATCCGCGCCGACGAGTTCGCATAAATCCGCCATCTCATTCATAAAGGAAATTTTTGCGGCAAGGAAAGCGTTGCTGGCATACTTGATCATCTCGGCGGTGCGCAGATCGGTAATCACAATCGGCGCGCGCAAAGGCAAATGCAAATGCGCCACCATGTTTGCGGCTTCTCGATCCGTCGAGCCGATCACCGTGCGATGCGGACTCAAGAAATCTACAATCGCGGAACCTTCGCGCAAAAATTCCGGGCAGGAAACCACCGCGAATTTAATCGGCTTGGGTTGCGCGCCTTTCACAATATCCGCGACCCAATCGCCCGTGCCAATCGGCACAGTGGACTTGTTGATAATAATCAACGGCGCGGACATATTTTGCGCGATGGATTTCGCCGCCGCCGCAACGTATTGCAAATCCGCCGAACCATCCGCGCCCGACGGCGTGCCAACCGCGATGAAAGCGTATTCGGCGTCCTTCAACGCTTCTTTATAAGAAGTGGTAAACGTAACGCGCCCAGCGTTTACGTTGCGCTTCACCAACTCATCCAAGCCGGGTTCGTAAATGGGCATCACGCCTTTATTAAGATTCTCAACGCGCTGTTCGTTTACATCCAACGCGGTGACGCGGTTGCCAAGATCGGCAAAGCAAGCCGCAGTGACCAGCCCAACATATCCAACGCCGACAACACAAATTTGTTTCATAGAAAGTCCTCTT
>JAVHOY010000223.1:1842-9913 GCA_036170295.1 bacterium | reverse complement strand
TGCATTCCCGGTCAAATTATGACCGCGTATGCGCTGCTCAAACGCAACCCGAATCCCAATTCAGACGAGGTTCGTTTCGCGCTCAAAGATACGCTCTGTCGCTGCGGAGGATATCCTTCCATTGAAAACGCAATCCTTGCCGCCGCAGAAGCGCTGCGGAGCGGCGAGCCTGTTGCGAAGCCGAACATCCCCAATTCAATTCATCCGCATCAAACGGTTGGACATTCTCACTTGCGCCCCGACGCAGTGGAGAAAGTGACTGGCGCGGCAATTTACACAGACGACTTACATTTCGACGGCATGTTATACGCCAAAGCGCGCCGCGCAAATATTCCGCACGGCTTCTTGAAAAAATTGGATACATCCAAAGCAAAAGCGCTGAGCGGAGTCGCCGCTGTCTTAACGGCGCAAGACGTTCCCGGCGAAAAAAATCATGGGCTGGTCATTTACGATTGGCCCGTGATGATTGGCATTGGCGAGCGAGTTCGATATGTGGGCGATACGCTTGCCATTGTCGCGGCGGAGACTCAAGAAATCGCGGAGCGCGCGGTCAGTTTGATTGAAGCGGAGTTTGACCTTCAGCCCGTCATACCCAACGCGGTGCAGGCGCGGCAGGATGGACAGCCGCAACTTCACGCAAATGGAAACATGCTCAAGCACATCAAGGTTCGCAAAGGCGATATGGACGCGGGTTTTGCCGAAGCGGATATGATTCTCGAACATACCTTTCACACCGCGATGACCGACCACGCCTTCATCGAACCTGAATGCAGCATTGCCGTTCCTGTAAATGACCGCATGGAAATTTACGTCGGCTCGCAGATTCCGTATCAAGATAAAACGCAAGTGGCGCGCGCGCTGGGTTGGGATGATTCCCGCGTGCGTATTGTCGGTCAATTGATGGGCGGCGGCTTCGGCGGCAAGGAAGACATCATGGGGCAGATTCATTCCGCGCTGCTTGCAGACGCGACAAAGCGCCCCGTTAAACTTTTATTTGACCGCCATGAAAGTTTGACCGTGCATCCTAAACGCCACGCGACTCAAATCCGCGTCAAAATTGGCGCGAAGAAAAATGGTCGCCTTGTGGCGGCAGAGACCGAACTCTACGGCGATACGGGCGCGTACGCTTCGCTCGGCGAGCATGTGATGACTCGCGCCACGACGCATTCCGCAGGACCGTACGACATTCCGCACGTCCGCGCCGATTGTTACGCCATGTACACCAACAACCCGCCGGCGGGCGCGTTTCGCGGATTCGGCGTGACGCAATCCGCGTTTGCGATTGAGTCGATGATGGATATGCTCGCGGAAAAACTTGGCATGGATAGAATCGAATTGCGCCGCATGAACGCGCTGCATGTCGGCAGCGTCACCAACACGGGACAGGAATTGAAAGAGTCCGTTGGCTTGACGGAATGTATAGATAAAGTTTCGAGCGCCATGCGTCAAGCCTCAGGCTTATCGCAAGATGAGATTTTCAAGCCGCGCCAAGTTTCCGAAAACATGATTCGCGCGTGGGGGTTTGCATCCGCGTATAAAAATACGGGGCTGGGCGGCGGCGCAGCCGACATCTCTGGCGCGGACGTGGAACTCTACGAAGACGGAAAATTTGAAGTCCGCAGTTCTTCCGCCGAAATGGGGCAGGGACTCGTTTCGGTCATGCGGATGATTGTCGCGGAAGAAATGTCCGTCTCGCCGGAGCAAGTCCGCGTGTTGGTCATGGATACCGATTTAACGCCCAACGGCGGACCGACGACCGCGTCTCGTCAAACCTATGTGACGGGCAACGCCTCGCGGCTTGCGGCGAAAACTCTACGGGCGGCGATTGCTTCCGCGCTGGCTGAGAAATACGACGTCAAGCCTGAGCAAATAAAATTCAAAGACGGCGTTGTTCACGTCAACGGAAATTCGCTGAGTTACGCGGAAGTGTATAAAGAAATGAAATCCATTGGGCAACAGCCGCGCGTCCGCTATACATACGAAGCGCCGAAGACGCAAGCGCTGGGCAAAGGCGGCGATATGCACTTCGCGTTTTCATACGCCGCGCAAGCCGCCGAAATTGAGTTGAATCAACTGACGGGCGAAGTCCGCGTGTTGAGAGTCATCTCTGCGAATGACGTCGGCATGGCGGTTAATCCGCTTGGCTTGCGGGGACAAATCGAAGGCGGCGTGATGATGGGGCTTGGAAATTGTTTGACGGAAGAGTTTATTGTGGAAGACGGCTACGTCGTCACCGACCACTTGGCGCGTTATCGAATTCCCGGCATACTCCTCGCGCCAGAGATTATTCCCATCATTGTGGAGCATCCCACCGCCGAAGGTCCTTATGGCGCAAAGGGAGTCGGCGAAGTGTGCAGCATTCCCACCACGCCCGCGATTACCAACGCGATTTACAACGCGGTCGGCGTGAGAATCGACTCGCTGCCGGTGGATCAGGAAAAGATTGCAAGGGAAATTTGGGAACGAGTATAAAAACAAAGACCTCCGAGTTCTTCAAGAACTCGGAGGTCTTTTTATAAACTGCCACGCGCGTTTCTACGCAAGCGCGGGTTCGTAATGCAAAACTAACAACTGACTTTCCTTCACAGCCAATTCCGCAAATGTTCTTCCGTCATTATCGCTGAACTCTACTTCAAACACATCAGGCGCAAGAAACTCAACTACTGTGCCAACTTGTCCGCGCGTCAACTTATGGCTGGGCAAATCTTCTGTTAATGCGACGACGTCAAGCATCTTTATTTTTTCTTCTTTCATGGTTTCCTCACAATACATAACAACTTGTTAAACGCGGAAAATCTTCATCAATACGGATAATCCAACTCGTCCGGACAGTCGCTGTTTTATCTTCGTTTTCCATGTCAAAGTCCATGACATACCTTTGCCCGTACTCGTCTTGTTCAGAAGGATATGCCTCATTTTTCAATATTGCAGACAATATTTCACTTTGCAAAAACGCTGATTCGTTCGCGGTAATTCCTAAAGCGGACGCAAGACAATCGCCTTATGCTTTCCGCGCGGGTGAGTTGCGCTCAAGCAATAATCGCGTAATTTCTCAATCTCGACAATAGCGCGTTTGGCGCTTGGCAATTTCATCTTCAAAAAAATTATAACACTGCGAGCAACAACTACCACTTGTTTCCCACATCCCCGCTTTTGTGGTTAAATATCCCTACGGATTTCACATACAGGATAAAATCAACCGATGAAAAACTTCACTGGCTACAAATGCTCGCTTTGCGGAACAGAATATTTGCAGGGACAGGTCACATACACTTGCCCGAAAGACGGCGGAAATTTGGACGTGGTTCTCGATCTTGATTCCATCAAGAAAAAATTTCAACCTGAAGATATTACTTCGCGGACTGAATCTTCGCTGTGGCGATATTTGCCGCTCTTGCCAGTGGACGAGCCCGCAGGCGATTCGACTCCTTTGCACGCGGCAGGCTGGACGCCAGTCTTTGCCTTGCCGCGCCTCGCGAAGAAACTTAACCTCAAATATTTATGGCTCAAAGACGAGTCGCGCAATCCCACCGCTTCATTCAAAGATAGAGCCAGCGCGGTGGTCGTCACGCGCGCGCGCGAACTCAAAGCGGAGATCATTGTCACCGCCTCAACGGGAAATGCGGGCGCGGCGCTGGCGGGCATGTCCGCTGCGGTGGGGCAGAAGGCAATCATCTTCGCGCCAAAATCCGCGCCGCAGGCAAAAGTCGCGCAGCTGTTAGTTTTCGGCGCGAAGGTCATTCTCGTGGATGGAACGTACGACGACGCGTTCGACCTCGCCGTCAAAGCCTCAAATGAATTTGGTTGGTATTGTCGCAACACGGGCTACAATCCATTTACGTTGGAAGGCAAGAAAACCGCCGCGTTTGAGATTTGGGAATGGTGGCTGAAGACGCATCAGGACTGGCATAAGAAAGACAGCGCGCTTGACAATCACGCGCCGTTAACTATTTTTGTATCTGTTGGCGACGGCAATATTATTTCTGGAATCCATAAAGGCTTCAAAGACTTGCTCGCGTTGGGTTGGATTCCAAACATGCCGCGCATTATCGGCGTGCAAGCCGAAGGCTCCGCCGCGATTGCGAACGCCTTCAATGCGAAGACGGAAATCATTACGCCTGTCACTGCGACCACGCTTGCCGACAGCATCTCAGTAGACTTGCCGCGCGACGGTGTGCGCGCAGTCCGCGCCGCGACGCAAACGGACGGCGCGTATATCGCCGTCTCCGACGATGAGATTCTCAAGTCTATTGCGGAACTCGGCAAAATGGGAATCTTCGCCGAACCCGCTGGGGCGGCGGCGTATGCGGGGTTGGTCAAAGCGGCGGCTTTGAATATTGTCCGAAGCGACGACCCCATTTTGGTGTTAAATACGGGCAGCGGATTGAAGGACGTCCGCGCGGCAATTCGCGCCGTCCCCGAAGCGCCGATCATTGAACCCACTTTGGACGCGGTTAAAAAAATCTTATGAAAAATCAAAAAAACGATAATTGGAGTTTGCCCTATCGTTATCTAACGGGAATCATTCTCTTTATCGCCTTCATTGCGCTGTTGATTTACGCGGCGAACGCGGTCAAAGCGCTGACGATTGCCGCCTTCGTCGCGTATTTGATTAATCCCGCCGTGATGCTGTTGATTCGAAAAACGAATCTTTCGCGCGCCGCCGCAGTGAATATCGTTTATTTCTCTTCGTTGATTTTATTGGTGGGCGCGCCCGCCGCGCTTACGCCGATTTTTTTTGACGAGATCAAAATTGTCGCGCAAGCTATTTTGAATCTTTCAAAAGATATCAGCGCGACTCTTTCCCAGCCTGTGCTTGTCGGCGGCATGGTTTTTCATTTTGAACAATTTGGCGTAAGCTTGGCGCACATGCAAAATACCGTGCTGACTCCCTTGCCCGAACAAGCGCTGGCTTTGCTGGAAACGACGTCGGTAAACGCTTTATGGTTTTTGGTCATCATCGTCAGCGTATATTTATTTTTGAGCGAATGGCATCGTATTCGCAACGGCTTGATCGAATTTGGTCCGCCCGCATATCACGACGATATGCGCGAGTTATATAAGCGCGTGCGGCGCGTATGGATGGCGTATCTGCGCGGACAACTCGTATTAATGCTGATTGTCGGCGTTGCGTTTACCATCGCGTGGACCGTCATGGGAATTCCCGGCGCGCTGGTCTTGGGCGTCGTCGCGGGGTTGTTCACGCTCGTCCCCGATGTAGGACCTTTTATCGCGGCGGCTCTTGCGGTGGGCGTGGCGTTGCTCGAAGGCTCCAGTTGGATTCCGCTTTCCAACGCATGGGTGGCGGGAATTGTTTTCAGCGTTTATCTTGTCCTTGTCAATATCAAAAATTTTTGGTTGCGCCCATACATCATGGGACGCAGCGTCCACATGAACGAAGGCTTAATCTTCGTCTCCATTATGAGCGCGACGATTTTGGGCGGCATCATGGGCGCGTTGTTGATTGTGCCTGTGATGGCTTCGGCTATTTTGATTTTTGAATACTTGCGCCGCCGCGTGCTGGGCTTGCCGCCCTTTGACGACGACGACGAAAAACAATTCGTCGCGCCGCCTCAAAAGATGAAACCGCCGCGCCGCCTCGCCCATAAAAAAGAAAAACGGAATATAGCGTCATGAAAGTTACCTACTCTGTTGTTGCGCCCATCTATAATGAAATTGAAAACATTCCCGAACTGTATCGCCGCGTAAAAAAAGTAATGGATTCTTCAGGCGAGACATGGGAACTCATTCTCGTGGACGACGGCTCCACCGACGGCTCCACCGAAAAAATCCGCGCACTGGCGCAAACCGATCAAGCCGTGCGCCCCGTTATTTTCGCGCGCAACTTTGGACATCAGGTCGCCATCACCGCCGGCTGGGATTACGCGCGCGGCGACGCGATTGTCATCATTGACGCGGATTTGCAAGACCCGCCCGAAACGATTCTCGAACTTGCCAAAAAATGGAAGGAAGGCTACGAAGTCGTGTACGCTGTCCGCGCCGAACGCGAAGGCGAAACATGGTTTAAGAAATTTACCGCCGCGCTGTTCTATCGTTTAATCTACACCATCACCGACGTAAAAATTCCCGTAGATACCGGCGACTTTCGTTTGATGGATCGCAAAGTGGTGAACGTATTGAAGCAAATGAAAGAACGTCATCGCTTTCCGCGCGGCATGTCGGCGTGGGTGGGCTTCAAACAAATCGGCGTGGAATATAAACGCGCGGCGCGCGTCGCGGGCGTGACAAAATATCCGTTCAGCAAAATGCTCAAACTCGCGTTGAACGCCATCACCGGCTTTTCATATTTTCCTTTGCAAGTCGCCACCTACTTTGGATTCTTTTCTGCGGGCATTTCCATTCTTGCGATTCCCATCGTCGCATATATGCGTATGACCGGCGCCGGAGCGTTCACGGGGCAAGCCACCACTTTAATCGCTGTGTTGTTTCTCGGCGGCGTGCAATTAATTTCATTGGGAACTTTAGGCGAATACATTGGTCGTCTTTACGACGAAGCCAAAGGCAGACCGTTGTATATTGTCCGCGACGCGCCGAAAGATCAGTGATCAGTTGTCAGTTATCAGTTGTCAGCGAGCAGTGAATTACGTTTTTAGTTGAAGCAGTCACGCGATATGGATGCGCGGAGCGAATCCCTGCGACCCAAATAATTTCATCCCCCGAACATAACAACGCCCAATTTTCCCGCGCTCGTCGCGGGATTTTTTCATTTACAAACAAGTCGGATAATTTTTGCGAATGACCATTTAGCCCAAGCGGAATAAAGCGATCTCCGCGCTGAGGTTTTCGTAACTCAAGCGACTCTGCCAACATATCCGCGTCAAACCACGCTTCAAGCGGATTCTCGTTGGCGAGTATTTCTTGCGCCTCAAAATTTTCCGCGCGATCAATCGTAAACTTCCAACCGTTCGCCAATTTAATCGTCGAAGGAATCGAAACGGGAATTATGTCATTGCGAGCGAAGCGAAGCAATCCCTTTGTTGTAGCGGGAGATTGCTTCGTCGTTGCGCTCCTCGCAATGACGTCAAGTTGCGGAAAAAGATTTAACGGCAGTTCTGCATCCACTTTGCAAACATAAATTTGATTTGACTCGCTGAATAGATACAAACCAGATTTTAAATCTACTCTTAATCCGTCATTGCGGGCGGAGCGAAGCAATCCATTTGTGGCGGCAGGAGATTGCTTCGTCGCTGCACTCCTCGCAATGACATTGATTGCGCGATTTAGCGCGGCGAAGTCTACGTCAACATCGGGGACGAGAGTCAGCATGGCGCGTTTGATCAAACGGCGTTGAAGTCCCGCCGCGTATTTTGAGAGCGGAGAAAATTCAAGAACGACGAATCCGTTTTGCGGAGTCGCGCAGTCCCGCCACGCGGAATCCACTAAAGAATCCAAAAGGTCGGAATCATCTTTGAGCGTTTGCGACATCCGCAACAGCGCTTCGCGGATTTTTGGATTATAGGTTTCCAATAGGGGAATTAATTGATGGCGAATTTTGTTGCGCTTGTATTCCAAAGAGTCGTTGCTCGCGTCGTGAAGAAATTGCAAATTGCGAGTTTCGCAATACTTCACTGTTTCGGCGCGATTCATTTCTAACAGCGGGCGAACAATGGGGATATCTTTGTCAAATGTTTTGACGATTGCGCGATGCGACATACCTTTGAGACCATTGAGCGAACTGCCGCGCAGAATGTGCATGAGAACGGTTTCAATTTGATCGTCCGCTGTGTGACCGACAGCGACGGCTTGCGCATTTTTTTGTCGCGCGAGGTTGAACATAAAACGATAACGCAACTCGCGCGCGGCTTCTTCGATGGAAAGTTTTTTGCTTTGCGAATATGCGCGAACATCTTCAACGCCGACGACGCATTCAAGGAACAATCGTTTGCAAATTTCTTTCACCGTTTGCGCGTCTTGATTTGATTCACTCCGCAGTTGATGATCGAAATGCGCGACGATGATTTGATAACCCGCTTCGCGCAACATATCCATTAAACACAAACTATCCGCGCCGCCAGATACGCCGACGATGAGCGGGCGTTCTTTTTGAAGC
>JAVHOY010000223.1:0-1742 GCA_036170295.1 bacterium | reverse complement strand
CTGATACAACTCCACCAACACGCCGCCCGTTGACTCGGGATGAATGAAGGCGTATTTCTTTCCGTCATCGGCGGTGCGCGGTTCTTCGTTGATGAGGCGAATATTTTTCGCTTTCAACTGCGCCATCATGCCGTCGATATCGTCCACTTCGAGGCAAATGTGGTGCATCCCTTGTCCGCGTTTGGCGAGATATTTGGCAATGCCCGAATCGGCGCTGGTCGGCATGACCAGCTCGATCTCCGCGCCAGCGACGGGCAAAAACGCGACTTGCGAGTTTTCTGCGCGGACGTCGCGTAATTCGTCCAGTTCGATTCCCAACGCGCCCCGCCAGAAGTCGAGCGCTTTTTGCATATCCTCCACAACGATGGCAACGTGATTGATGGCGGTTATTTTTGGCATGGGATTAACTCCTGTATTTGATGGCGAGATTATAACCTTTCAAACCTTGCGGCTCTTAAAAAAACAATATTTTTCCTTTGCCAGCGGGGAAATATTTCCGCGTCTCGCGCTGTCGAAGCGTGGTACAATATCTGTGCAAAACATGGACAATAATTTTCTCGAAGGTCAGGAAATAAAATGCTCAGCGCCACGCCTACCTATAACCTCAAAATCGTTTTGAAAGAAACTGGGCTCCCCGCCGATACCTTGCGCGCATGGGAGCGGCGTTATGGCTTGCCTGCGCCGCAACGCACGGAGGGCGGTCAGCGCTTGTATTCGCAATACGACGTCGAGACCATCAAATGGTTGGTGGCGCGTCAAGAAGAGGGGCTTTCTATTTCACATGCCGTCGAGTTGTGGAATGAACACACTGCATCAGGCGTGGATTTATTGGCTGGCTCGCTGCCTAACACGCAGACATTGCCCGCCGTGTATATTCCCGCTGGCACGACGTTGGATTCGATCCGCGCGCATTGGCTTGAATCTTGTTTGAAATTCAGAGAATCAGACGCTGAACGCGTTTTGAACAAAGCGTTCACTATGTTTCCCGTCGAGAAGGTTTGCATGGAAGTTTTACAAAAAGGACTCGCCGAAATCGGCGGACTTTGGTACGAGAACAAAGCCACCGCGCAGCAGGAACATTTTGCTTCGGCGCTCGCCATGCGCCGCTTGGATTCCCTGATGAGCGCGTCTCCCGCGTTATCGCGGAAACAAACCGTGATGGTGGGATGTCCCGCGGGCGAATGGCACACATTCACCGCGCTGTTGCTCGCGCTATTCTTGCGCCGCCGCGGATTGAACGTGATTTATCTCGGCGCGAATGTTCCCGTAGATCAATTTGAAGACGCGGTGAAGTCGGCGCGCGCGAATCTAGTGATCCTCGTCGCACAGATGTTGATCAGCGCGGCGGCGCTGCAAGCGGTTGCGCTCGCGTTGAAAGATTCGCGCGCGCCCGTCGCGTTTGGCGGGCGGATATTCAGCGCGCAACCAAGTTTAGCCAATCATGTTTCAGGACATTATCTCGGCGACACAATTCAATCCGCGATAGAAGCAGCCGAGAAACTTTTGAAAAGAAAAATTAAACCTAACACGCCAAAAACTCCAGCGCGAAAATATCAAATCGCGTTGCTTGGATTCGTTGCAAAACGCGCGCGTATTGAAAACACAGTTATAGAATCGCTGCCGCCTTCGCTTGCGAATTCCGATGGCGTGAACACAGGCATTAAATTTCTCGGCGACAACATCGCCGCCGCCCTGCAACTCGGCGACATGAAACTCGTCACCGCTGAAATGGAATGGGTGAA
>JAVHOY010000222.1:0-2199 GCA_036170295.1 bacterium | reverse complement strand
TATACAATGCGCAACTTAAAAAAAATGCACAAAATTGTTAGCTTGCCTTGCGCTAAAAATAAATATGCAGCGTCGTATTTTTATATTACGGGAACTTTTGTATGCCATGCGCTGACTTGTTGAAAAGCGTAGCCGACGTTCAAAGCCCGCGTTTCATCCCATGCCCGCGTGACGATCTGTAATCCGATGGGCAGCCCGTCGCGGGTGAATCCGCAGGGCAGAGAGAGCGCGGGCGCGCCCATCAAATTGAAGGGCGACGTGAAGCGCGTCAATTGACGGGCGCGTTCGATTGCGTTCTCGCCTTCTAATACGGGAGCGGGAATCGGCGTGGTGGGCAGAATCAGCGCATCATATTTTTGAAATAAGAAATCGCATTTGCGCTTGATTTCAGTTTGTGCGCGGCGCGCTAAGATGTACTCGCTGGACGTGAAAGCCGCGCCGATTTCCAATCGTTGACGCACGTCCGCGCCGAACCAATCGGGATGTTCCTTCATGCGTTCGCGATGAAACGCCGCGCCGTCGGCTTGAGTCATTACCGCGTTTGCTTGCGCCGCCGCTTGAAGAAAATCCGCGTTGACTTCTGTAATCATCGCGCCTTCGTCTTTCAATGTTTGCGCCGCGTCGCGGACAGATTGCAAAACTTCAGCGTCGGTTACTTCTTCCATAAAATTTCCAACCGCAAATGCGATTCGTAATCCTTTGATTGAATCTTTAAGGCGAGACAAATAATTATCCATAGGTTGATTTATCGAAGCGGGGTCTTGCGCGTCGTAGCCGCCGATGACTTGCAACATGCGCGCCGCGTCTTCCACTGTGCGCGTCAGCGCGCCCGCGTGATCGAGATTCCACGAAAGCGGAAGGATGCCGTGCAGGCTAACGCGACCATACGTTGATTTGAGTCCCGTCACGCCGCACAACGAAGCGGGGATGCGAATTGAGCCGCCGGTGTCTGTGCCGAGCGCGGCGGTTGACATGCCCGTTGCCACCGCCACCGCGCTGCCGCCCGACGATCCGCCCGGCGTGCGCGTGACGTCCCACGGATTCCGGCAAGCGCCATAATGCGGATTGTTCGTCGTTACGCCAAGCGCAATCTCATGCGTGTTGGTCTTTCCTATTATTAACGCGCCCGCTTTTTTTATTTTATCTACCACAACCGCATCTTCTTGCGGAATATTATTCGCAAAAAATTTTGAGCCTGATGTGGATAAGATTCCTTTGGTGTCATATAAATCTTTGACAGCGATGGGAATCCCATAAAGCGGAGCGTTATCTTGCGCGGCGATTTCGCTTTGCGGCACAACTGTGATGAACGCATTTAATTTCGGGTTGAGTTCGTCAATGCGACGATAACATTCTGCGGCAACTTCAGCGGCGCTGATTTGCTTGCTTTGAATTAATGCTCGTTGTTCGGTTATGGTGGGGAGTTTCATAAATATCCTTGTACGTTTTTTAAATTCAGGACTTTCGCTCAACATCGCTTTTTGATGTCACCCTGAGCGGTAGCGAAGGGTCTCTGCTCATGAAATCGGAGATTCTTCGCTCCGCTCAGAATGACAAGCGAAAGCCCTAAAATTACAAGCAACCTAATTTTCTTCCGGCGGTTTTACGGATTTGAATTCGCGGAATAGTAAAAAGTCGTAAATGATTTTCAGTCCGCCGGCGAGAATCAGCGGCGCGTTAAATAATGCGGGAATGCTAAAAAAGATTCCCGTCAGCGCGGGCGAGATGGACGCGCCCACAGAACGCGCAATGCCGGTCACGCCTGCGGCGGCGGAGCGTTCATCGGGTTCGACGACAGCCATCGTGTAGGACTGCCGCGTGGGCACATCCATTTGAGAGATGCTGAATCTGAGCAGTAGGACTCCTATGGCGAGCGGCAGGTTTGGCATCAAAGGGACGAGCATTAATAAAATATTGGACGGAACATGTGTGAAGACCATTGTATTGATCAGACCGATTTTTTCAGAAAGCGGAACTGCCAGCAACGCGGAGAAACCCGCGAGAATATTCGCGCCGAAAAAGATACTGCCCAGCGTTCCCGAATCCACGCCAAACTTGAGGTGAAACCAATATGCGATCATGCTTTGAATTGCCAAACCGCCAGCGAATGCGTCAAGCGCAAAGAGCGCGCTTAATTTGAGAACTACTTTTTGCGAACGATGCAATCCTAAAATTCTTTTGGTTTGTTTTTCCGCGACG
>JAVHOY010000221.1:0-2203 GCA_036170295.1 bacterium | reverse complement strand
ATGGAATTTTGTCCGGCTTTCAAGGCGTTCTCAATCACGCGCGCGGGCGCGGCAAGAAAGCCAACGCGCCAGCCTGTCATCGCATACGATTTTGAAAGACTATTGACCAGCAACGTTCTTTCTTTGGCGCCTTCAAAATTTGCGACGCAAGTCGGCTGCTCTTCATAATATAAACTTCCATAGACTTCGTCGCTGACGACCCATAAATTATTTTGGGCGGCGAAGTCTTGCAGCCTTTGTAAATATTCGCGCGTGGGATATGCGCCCGTCGGGTTGGATGGATAATTCAAAACGATGACGCGCGTCCGCGCCGTGAGCGCCTGACGCCACGCTTCAAAATGCGGGATGAAGCCATTCTCTGCGGGAGCGGGGACGCGGATCACATTTCCGCGCAACATGATCGCCATGTTCGAGTGAGTCGCCCACGAAGGGTCGGGAATGAGAACGTCGTCGCCGGGATTCAAAATGGATTGCATGGCGAGATAATAGGCGTGAATGCCGCCATGCGTAATCAAAATTTCGGAGGCGGGATCGTAGTTCATATTTTGGTCGCGCTTCAATTTGAAAGCGGCGGCAGATAGAAGGTCAGGGTAGCCGCGCGAAGGCGCGTAATGAGTCCAGCCGGCGCGCATCGCTTTCAGCGCCGCGTCCACTACAGCGGGCGGAGTCGCAAAATCAGGGTCGCCCACTTGCAGCCCAATGATCCGACGTCCGCTGGCTTGGAGCGCGAGAATGCGATCCGACATGGCAATCGTGGCGGATTGGCGAATCAGATCGAATTGAGCGTTTATATTTTGCATAATTTTTTTCCGTTTGAGAATGCGGCTAAACAAAAATCCCGTCGCGCAAATCCGACGGGATGAAGGCGAGCGTTGAAAATTTATTCAACAAACGGCGCGGCGGTTTTGCTTTGCTTGGTCTTTGTTTCAACGGGCAGGAGAAAATTAATTTTGCTGCCGACGCCTTCCACGCTTTCGATCCAGATGCGCCCGCCGTGCATTTCGATCATCGCCTTTGCGACGGAAAGCCCCAATCCCATGCCGCCATGCTTGCGCGTGAGGTGCGACTCGACTTGATAGAAACGCTCAAACACATGCGAAATATCTTTGACGGGAATTCCCACGCCGCTGTCTTCCACAGCGACTTGCACGAAGTCGGGCTGTTGCTCGGCGCGAACGACGATCTGTCCGCCTTCGTTTGTAAAGGTAATCGCATTTTTTATGATATTGCTTAAAGCGATGGCGATCTTGCTTCCGTCGGCTTCCACGAGCAAGTCTTGATCGCGCTGTTTTTCAATTTTAAGCGCCACGCCTTTTTGAATGAGCATATCGCGGAAAGAAGCGGCGGCGTCGTCAATAATCCGCGCGATGGAAATTTTATGCGAGCGCAGAGTGGCGGCGCCAGTCTGTTGATTATCCGCGCTGGAAAGACTTTCGATGATCTCTTTCAGTTTGGAGGCGCTGCGAATGATCGCGTCCACTTGTTCTTGATTTTCTTCTTTAACCGTCTCGCGCAAAAAAGTGGAGTGACCCAAAATTACGCCAAGCGGAGTGCGCAGTTCATGCGAGGTGATGGCGATGAATTCGTTTTTCAATCGCTCCAACTCGCTGGTTTCGCTTTGCGTAGATTGAATATTTTTTTCAAGCAGGTCGTTCTGCATGGCGGTTACGGCGAGGGAGGCGAGCGTTTCGACCGTTAAAATATCTTCCTCCGTGTAGCCTGAAGTTTTATTGAAAACTTCAAACACCCCAATCGGTCTGCCATGCAAGATCAGCGGAACTCCCAAAATAGAGCGCGTCTCAAAGGAAGAAATCTTATCCACCTTAGCGTAATGACGCTCGTCTTTTTTTACATCGTCAATCGCAAGCGGTTGAACGTGCAGAAAGACCCAGCCCGCCGCGCTGCCGTTTAATGGAACGCGAGCTTCCTTGAGCGCGTCGCGGTGAAACCACGGCACAAATTTGAAGCGGAATTCGCGCGCGGCTTCGTCGTATTCCATCAGCGACGCAGTTTCGCTCTCCGTTAATTCAGCGGCTGCCGAGAGAATGGATTGCAGATAGGTCTCAAGGTCAACGATTGCGCTAAGGTTGCGGGTGACTTCCAACAAACGCGAAAGGAGTTTTACATTATTGATCGCCATATTCTTGCCTGATGACTGCATTATACATCAAGGGCTTGCGCGGACAATTTTCAATATGATTTT
>JAVHOY010000220.1:0-9994 GCA_036170295.1 bacterium | reverse complement strand
TACTGGCGATATAGCCGCGAAAGTCTTCTCCGTGATAAATCTTCGAGCGTTTGATTGGGTTAATTAGGTTAACCTTAATTGGTTTACTTCTGATTGTGTCATGCTGAGCGCAGCGAAGCATCTCTACGATTGAAATCAAACCTTTTGCTTCGTTTATGGCGACAAATAGAATATTAGTATATAATGTCACTCTCTAATAGTTAGAAAGGATAAGTAATTATGAAAAAACTACTTGATACCTGTACGCGCGACTTGATGGATACTGCCCCGAAAATTATGCAATCCATTCGGATCGAAATGCGCCGTGGACGCGGTTCCGATCTATCCATTCCGCAATTTCGGACGCTTTTATTTATTCGGCGTAATCCCGATTCGTCTCTTTCTGACATTGCAAATCATTTGGGGTTAACGCTTCCTTCCGTCTCAAAACTCGTTGACGGATTGGTCAAGCAGCAATTGGTCACCCGCCAGGAATCAGCGTCTGACCGCAGGCGATGCGCGCTTGTCTTGACACAGAACGGCGAATCTATTGTTAGTTCTTCGTCGGCGACCGCGCAAGAGAATCTTGCCGCATTATTGAAGGGTCTTTCCAACGATGAATTGCAGATCATTCAACAAGCGATGGAACTTCTGCAACCGCTTTTTATTTCTCAGAACAAACAAACTTCAAAAGGATAATTTATGGAAGAGCCCATATCAATCGAATCGCCTGTGCCGCAACGTCCGTTTATTAGCGAGACATTTTCTGCGATGCGGCACCGCAACTTCCAATTATATTTTGGCGGACAGTTAATTTCAAATATTGGCACATGGATGCAGATCATCGCGCAGGGCTGGGTGGTCTATCAGATCGGTCATTCAGAATTGACTTTGGGATTGGTCGCCTTCGCCTCCGCCATTCCCATCCTTGCAATTTCTCCCTGGAGCGGCGTGATCGTGGATCGCGTCTCGCGCCGCAATTTGCTCATCATGACCCAGACCGGTTCCATGCTGTTGGCGTTTGCGCTGGCTATCCTGACTTTCACCGGCGTAGTCAAGGAATGGCATGTGATCGTACTGGCCGCTTTGCTGGGCCTGGTCAACGCCTTCGACGCTCCCGCGCGCCAGGCCTTTGTCCCCGAAATGGTGGGGAAGGAAGATTTGCCCAACGCCATCGCTCTGAACTCGATCATGTTCAACAGCGCGCGTGTCATCGGCCCGGCGCTGGCCGGTTTGCTGCTGGCAATTATCGGCGCGGCCTGGTGCTTTACGGTCAACGGCGTCTCCTTCCTGGCGGTCATTATCGGATTATGGTTAATGAAACTGCCGCCGCACCAATCACCGCATGACCCTGCCTCGTCCTGGCAGCAATTGGTCAGCGGGCTGAAATATACCGCTGGCAATCGCGAACTCTCCGCGTTGATCTTGCTATCGCTGGTCTTTAGCGTTTTTGGAATTTCCTATTCCACGCTGCTGCCGGCCTTTGTGGAGAAAGTTCTCCATCAAGGAGCCATGGCTTATGGCTGGGTAAATGCAGCATCCGGATTGGGCGCGGTCAGCGGGGCATTTTTGCTGGCACATCAAGTCAGCAATGGCAGGCGCGGACAATTGCTGGTTTGGACCAACATTGCTTTTCCGTTGATACTCATCGCTTTTTCCTTCACAACCTTGTATCCGATCTCGCTTGTGTTGGCTTTCGGATTGGGCGCCGGATTCATGGTGCAGTTCACAACGATCAATACGTTGCTGCAAACTCGTGTGGAAGATGAGTTCCGCGGCCGCGTCATGGGGCTTTACACCATCACCTTCTTTGGTTTTGCGCCTTTTGGGAATCTGCTGATCGGTTTCCTCGGCGAAAAAATGGGATTAAGTTTTGCCATGACCCTGTTCGCCATTTGCTCGTTGATCCTTTCACGCATTGTTTTAATGAGAACCCCTGAAGTGCAAAAACTTCCTTAAGCTGAAATCGAATATACATGAATCAAATTTTCAAACTCTTCCATTTTGTCCGCCCATACTGGAAACGCTCCGTCGCGGCGTTGATCCTGCTGACCTCGCTGGTATTCCTCGACCTCTCCATCCCGCGTTTGATCCAGCGCATCATTGACCAGGGCATCACAGCCCACAACCAGCAGGTGGTGACTCAAACTGCCTTGTTGATGATTGGTATTTCCATTATCAGCACGTTGATCGCGGTCGGTAATAATATTTTGTCGGTGCAGGTCGGGGAAAGTATCGCCCGCGACTTGCGAGACGCGCTCTTCACGCGCATCCAAACTTTTTCCTACGGCAATCTCGACGAACAGAAGACAGGTCAGTTGATGGTGCGCCTGACCAGCGATACGACCGCCGTCCAGCGCGTGGCGCAAATCTCTTTGCGGATCGGCACACGCGCGCCCCTGCTGATGGTTGGCAGTTTCATCCTGATGATCAATACCAGCCGCGACCTGGCGCTCAGCATGTTGCCGCTTTTACTGGTCACTTCGATCATCATCGTTATTTTTGTGATGAAGATGGAACCATTGTTCCGCTCGGTGCAACAAAAATTGGATCGGCTCAACACTGTCTTGCAGGAAAATACGGCTGGGGCGCGGCTGGTCAAAGCCTTTGTGCGCGCCGACTTTGAAGGTCAGCGTTTCGAGAGCGCCAACGAAGCCTACACCGATCACTCGGTGCGCGTGATGCAGATCATGTCGAGCATGTCGCCTGTGCTGACGATGTGCGTCAACATTGGCATGGTCATCGTCATCTGGTCGGGCGGGATGCAGTCCATTCGCGGCGACCTGACCATTGGGCAGATCGTGGCATTCACAAATTATCTGCTCACCACCATGGGTCCGCTGACCATGATGACGATGCTCTCGAATACCTGGGCGAGCGGACTTGCATCCGCCAAGCGCGTCAACGAAGTGCTGGATACGATTCCCGAAGTTCAGGATTTGCCCAATGCAAAATCACTTCCCGAAGCAACCCAAGGTCGGCTCGTTTTTGAGAATGTATCTTTTCATTACAACGGCAACACCGCCGAATCAGTTTTAGACAATATCAATCTGGTTATCGAGCCAGGACAAACCGTCGCCATTTTGGGATCCACTGGCGCGGGAAAATCCACGCTGGTCAATCTGGTGCCGCGCTTTTACGATGTCGCCTCAGGTAGGATTCTGCTGGATGGGGCAGACATCCGTCAGGTCAGGCAGGATGCGCTTCTCTCTCAGATTGGAATCGTCCCGCAGGAAACGGTTCTTTTCTCAGGGACAGTGGCTGACAACATCCGATACGGAGTCCCCACTGCCAGCGACGCGGAAGTCGCGTCCGCCGCCAAAGCCGCGCAGGCGCATGAGTTTATCGTCGAGTTATCGCAGGGCTATGATACGCACATCGAAGAGCGCGGGACGAATCTTTCAGGCGGACAGAAACAGCGCATTGCCATCGCGCGCGCCTTGTTGACGAAACCGAAAATCCTGATCCTTGACGATAGCACCAGTTCTGTGGATGTGGAGACAGAGACCAAAATTCAGGATGCGTTGGAAACGTCCCGTGCGAGTGCCGGGATTACCTCACAGATGCGCCAGCACACCACGCTGGTAGTTGCCCAACGCATCAGCACCGTTTTGAAAGCCGATAAGATCGTGGTGATTGACAATGGACGCATCGCCGCCGAAGGCACGCATCAGGAGTTGATGCAGTCCAGCCCGATCTATCAGGAAATTTACGAATCGCAGTTGGGGAATGGATTTCGGCTGCCCCGTGCAGAAGCCGGGACTATCTCGGAAGGAGAGCAGGCATGAGCGCCGTTGGCTTCCGCCCTGGGATGGGAAGAAGACCCGCCGACCCTGGCAAAATCGAAAAGGCGCGCGATCCGCGCAATGCGTTGATGCGCCTGTTGCCTTATCTTTATCCATTCAAAGTGGTTTTGATTTTGGTGCTGGTCTTTGTGCTGATCTACACCGTGCTGGGATTGATCGGTCCGTACCTGATGGGTGTGGCGATTGACAAGTTCATCGCCACCAAAGATGCGGCGGGACTGGTGAAAATTGCCATTGCGATGCTGGTTGTCTATCTGCTGAATAATTTATTTCAGGCAATTTCCGCCTGGCTGATGTCAGATGTTTCCCAGCGCGCCTTGAAACAATTGCGCAAGGACTTGTTCAGCCATTTGCAAAGTCTGCCCATCGCATTTTTTGACAGCAATCCTGCGGGCGATTTGATGAGCCGCCTGACCAACGACATCGACGCCATCAATCAAGCCGTCTCGCAAAACGTGACATCCCTGCTGGCGAGTGTCCTGTCGCTGGTTGGAATCTTGATCGCCATGTTCGTGCTGGATAAATGGCTGGCGCTGGCTGCGGTGCTGGTTGTGCCGATCATGTTTTGGTTTACTCAATTTGTGGCGAAGTACACGCGGCGCGGTTTCCGCGAATTGCAAAAACATCTGGGGCAACTCAACGGCGTGATGGAAGAAGCCATCAGCGGACAGAAAGTGGTCAAGGCTTTCCGCCGCAACGAATCAGCCATCGCTTTATTTCGTCAGCGCAACGAAGAAGTATTTCGCGCGGGTGTGTCAGCCAACAGTTATGCTCTTTTGTTGATGCCGCTGACGAATGTGCTGGGCAACTTCTTTGTGATTGTTCTGGCTGGCTTGGGCGGCTGGCTGGCGCTTCAAGGATTGGTCACTGTGGGCGTCATCGCCACGTTCATCACCTATGGACAAAATTTCATCCAGCCCTTACGCCAACTGGCGAATATGTACAACTCCATTCAAGCCGCGCTGGCTGGATCGGAACGAGTCTTTGAAATCATTGATACCGCCTCAGAAGTGGACGACGCGCCAGATGCCAAATCGGCGATGGTCATTAAAGGACACGTGCAGTTTGAGCATGTCAACTTTGGCTATCGACCTGGAACGCTCATCATCAAGGATATGACTCTGGACGCGAAGGCTGGAGAAACCTTTGCGCTGGTCGGTCCAACAGGCGCGGGCAAGACCACCCTCATCAATTTGTTGACGCGCTTTTACGAGATCAACAGCGGCAGTATTTGCATTGACGGCGTGGACATCCGCGACATCAAAAAAGCGGATCTGCGACTCCAACTTGGGCTGGTTCTGCAGGATACGTTCATGTTCTCAGGGACAGTGATGGACAACATCCGCTACGGACGGCTGGACGCCACCGATGAGGAATGTATCCAAGCCGCGAAGATGGCGGACGCCGACCACTTCATCCGACAACTGCCGCATGGATATGATTCCAATCTGTCGGAGCGCGCCAGCAATCTCAGTCAGGGACAGCGCCAACTGCTTTCCATCGCACGCGCCATTCTGGCTGATCCCGCCATCCTGATTTTGGATGAAGCCACCAGCAGTGTGGACACGCGTACCGAAGCCCGCATCCAAAAGGCGTTACTGCGCTTGATGGAAGGGCGCACCAGTTTCGTCATTGCCCACCGCCTGAGCACCATCCGCGACGCGGACCAGGTGCTGGTGATCAACGATGGTGAGATTGTCGAAAAAGGCAGGCACCAGCAACTGCTCGACGCGCACGGTTTTTATCATCATTTGTACGTCAGTCAGTTCAAGGGACAGGCGATATGAGATGCTGCCAAAAGATTTTACTTATATCATAGCGCTTGCGTCATCAAACCGATGAGAGTATTGCCTCTACTTTTCAAACTTTCCCACGATTCTCAAAATATCAAATCCCTCCGCAAAGGGAAGTTCCGCCAGCGCGCCGTGACGCACCATGATAGAACGCGTCAACTCGCTGTTGAAATAATATTTATCGCGATACGTTTCGTACTCGGAAAGCGCTTCGATCTTTTTGTTCACATCTTCTTCCGCGACTTCCGCCAAAAAATTCGGAAAAAATCCATGTGAGGAACGCACCACGTCAAAGCCCAAGACCGTGATGCCGCGAAACGCGCGCAAGGCTTCATCGGTCATTGTGTTGTGATCCTGATGCACATCCTCCGCAGAATGCGTGAAGATCAGATCAGGTTGAAAATCCTTGCGGAGCTTGAGAAAATATTCCAAAATTTCCTGCCGCGCATCGGGAAATACGCGCGTGATAAAAGGACCCAGAATAATCTTTTCTTCAGGCACGCCCAAAATTTTCATCGAGCGGATATGCTCGTCTTTAACATTTTTCAAGTCGGGATTTTTTTGGTTGTCCGAAAGCGTGACGCACAAAACATCCGTCTTTTTAACAATCCGATGCAATAAAGCGCCGCATCCCAACTCAATATCGTCAGGATGTGCGCCGAGAAAAAGAATTTTTTTGCCAAAGAAATTCATCTGTTTATCCGTTGCCTACTTCGTCGCCAAAATTCCGCCGACGACTTTGGTCATCACCAGTTTACCGTCGCGCTCAAACCATTTCTTCGCGACAGATTCAATCTTGCCGATCAGCGCTTCGTACTCGTCCGCGCCATTGAACATGGACGTCCACAACTTTCTATCTTCGCCCAAAGAGGCGCGGACATAATCTATAAAAGGCGCGACTTCAGGGAAGGTTAAATGATTCTCAAATTTGTGCAATTCGGTCTTCGCAAAAATCTTGCTGATCGTATTGAACACGTCGCTTTTGAAGCGCGAAGAACCGGGCATTGGCGGAATAGTTGCGTTAGTTGCTTCTATAATAATGTCATAAAACATTTTCTTATTTTCAGGCAAAGGACCCGAAACAAAAAGCCGCCCGCCATTTTTCAACACGCGATGCGCTTCGCCAAATGTGAAATCAAAATCTGAAGCGTAGTAAATTGAAAACGCAGACGTGCAAAGATCGAAGGTATTATCCGCAAAGTTGAACGGCTGATTGAAATCCAAAAATTGGAAATCAATATCAGCGCCGATATTTTTATTTTTCTCGCGCGCCTTCTCTAGCAACTCTTCAGAGAAATCGCCGCCGATAATTTTTGCGCCGCCTTTGACATAATCATTGAATAAGAAACACAACTTACCCGCCCCGCAGCCGACGTCCAAAATGTTCATGCCCGCTTGCGGCTTGAGCAGATGGTTCGTCCATTCGTCAATGTTGGCTGAACCGTATTTTTCGTGAAGGTCAATTCGTTTCAATAAATCTTTGCTGGGTTCTTGATAATCAATTTTCATTGAATTCTCCTGATAAGCTTTGCGGCGCGATATTTATGTCGCAGATTAACCTTTCAACAACACATTATGCGCTTCGTCGGGTTCGGCTGCGGCGAGCGGAGGCAACTCGGCGATGGAGCCCAAACCAAAGTGTTGTAAAAATTCGGGCGTGGTTGCGTACAAAATCGGGCGTCCCGGTCCTTCGGTGCGCCCCGCTTCTTGGACGAGTCCCTTGCTCAATAAACTTTTCATCATGCCGTCGCTGTTTACGCCGCGGACAGCGTCCACTTGCGGGCGCGTGCATGGCTGTTGATAAGCGATGATCGCCAAAGTCTCCAGTGCGGCGCGGCTGAGGCGCGTGGTCGCTTCGAGACCGAGAAAAAGTTCGACAAGCTCAGCCGCTTCTGGCGCGGTAGTCAATTGAACGCGTCCCGCGTTGCGTTGCAGACGTAATCCGCGCGTGGTTAGAATTTCATCCAGTTCTTTTAATCCGCGCTCGACAACGGACGCGTTCACATCTAATGCGGCGGCGATTTGCGCCACAGGCACAGGCTCGGCGGAAACGAATAACATTGCTTCGATTTTTGCCGCAAGGCTTAGCTCGACGTTTGAATTAGGTTGAGAGTCGCTCATGCTATAATTGCTCCACAATAATTTACGATTTCAAATTTACGAATTACGATTTACGCATTTTGGATTAAATATTATGAACAAAAAACATTTGCTTATATTTTTCATTCTTATACTCGCCTCAATGGCTTGCTCGGTTTTTGTTGGCGGACCTGATTACCCAACTCTGACCGTTCCCGTTTCAACCAGCGAAGCGCAAAGCATTCAAACTCAAATCGCGGATGCGCTGATCACGGGCGCGGAAAGCGGCGTGATCACATTGAACATCACCGAAAGCCAACTCACCTCGCTGATCGCGACCAAATTACAAGAGCAGGAAAATCCGCCGTTCGCCGATCCGCAAGTTTTATTGCGCGATAATCAAATGCAATTGTATGGCAAAATCACGCGCGGATCGTTCACCGCAAACATGCTCATCACTACCACCGTCGGCATTGACCCAACTACGGGCGCGCCAAAAGTTGAAATTATCGCCGCAGATTTTGGTCCCTTCGCCGCGCCTGAAGGATTGAATTCTACAATAAACGCGGTTGTCGCCGAAGCCTTTACAGGCTCGCTGGGTCCCGTCGCGCTCGGCTTTCGTTTGGAATCGATCGCCATTGCAGACGGCGTGATGACGATGGTCGGCAGAACCAAATAGCAGGGCAGGATTATACCCGACATGCCGCGCTTCTTTCTGCTTGCTAAAGAATTTTTTTCACCACAGAGATCACGGAGTCCACAGAGATTTTTAAAGGACTTCCTCCGTGATCTTTGTGATCTCTGCGGTAAATTCCTTTCGCAAAAATGGATTTTTTTGTTGCTAATATTCGCAACACTCCTCACATCCTGCCGCGCGCCGCAAGTCAGCGAGAATATCAAGGTCAGCGTTGTCGCGGATGGCGCAACGCGCGAAGTCACAATCAAAGCGGGCAGCACAGTCGGCGAAGTTCTTCGCGCTATCAATATTACTGCGGGAAATTTGGATCGCTCCGAGCCGCCGTTTTATACGGTGCTGAACAACGGCGACGCCATCAAATTGACGCGCGTAAAAGAAGTCTTTGAAACCGCGCAAATCACCGTTCCGTTTGAGAGACAAATCGTACGCAACGAAACTCTGCCCGAAGGCGAGACGCGCCTCGTGCAAGCGGGCGTGAACGGCTTGCAGGAAATCACCTACCGCAGAATCCTTGAAGATAATATAGAGCTCAGCAAATCGGCGGTGAAGACTGTGACGCTGAACGAAGCGTTGCCAGAAATTATGATGGTCGGCGCGCGCTCGTCTTTTACGCCGCTGAACATTTCTGGCGCGTTGGTTTATCTTTCAAGCGGCAACGCGTGGATCATGGAAGGCTCAACCGCAAATCGCCGCATCCTTGTCGGCACAGGCGATTTGGATGGACACATCTTCAAACTATCTCCCAATGGCGAGTATTTGATTTTCACTCGCAAATCAAAAAAGCCAATCAGCGAAGAGATCAACACGCTTTGGGCGGTACGCACAAACAGCGTTGATCCAAAACCTATCTGGTTGCAAGCGAGCAACGTTGTCAATTACGCTGAATGGATTCCCAACACAAGTTCCATCGCATACTCCACCGTTGAGCCGCGCGCGGCAACGCCGGGCTGGCAGGCAAACAATGATCTTTATCGCGTCAGCATCGTAGGCGGAGCTCCGCGCAAAATGATGGACGCGAACAGCGGCGGCGTGTACGGTTGGTGGGGAACGTCCTTCGCGTATTCCGCCGACGGCAGACTCGCGTATGCGCGTCCCGATCAAATTGGAATGGTGGATCAGGACGGCGGTTATCTCAAACCGCTATTGGATATTACGCCGCTCAACACGCACAGCAATTGGGCATGGATTCCGCCCATCGCTTGGGGCGCGGACGGAAACACGTTGTATTACGTCGCTCACGCGCCCGCGCCCGCGCCTGTGCCGAGCGAAGAGTCGCCGTTCTTCAATTTATCCGCGCTGTCGTTCAGCAACAACGCAAATGTCGCGATGGTTGATTCTGCGGGCATGTTCTCGTCTCCCGTCGCTTCGCCGGCGCGCTGGAACGGACGCGAACGCTATTATCAAGTGGCGTATTTGCAAAGCATCTTCGCGGAGCAAAGCGATACAAGCCGCTATCGTTTAATGGTCATGGATCGCGACGGCTCAAATCGCAAAACGCTTTTCCCACCAGCGGATGCGAGCGGAATCGAGCCGCAATCTCCGCTCTGGTCGCCCGAACCAATGGAAGGTCAAGTCGGCGATTTTATCGCGGCAATTTATCAAGGCAATCTTTGGTTGATAGACAGCGGCGATGGAAAGTC
>JAVHOY010000219.1:0-2221 GCA_036170295.1 bacterium | reverse complement strand
GTGGGTAGTGGGAATCGCGTTCATCTTTTTTTTGTTCATCAGCGTCAACTACGCGGTTCGATAGCAAGCGGCTGCCCTTTCTTTTTCTTTATATCTTCGGCAGATCCAACAACAATACTTCCGCCAATAATCTTGAATTCACGTTCTTATCCATCTTCTCCAGCGTGGATTCCAAACCGCTGACCACGCGCCGCGCTGTGGATAGATTCAGCCGCCCCGCGAGGAATTCGATTTCCATGTTGAGATCAATATTGGTTAGCGGAGTTTCCGCTTGCGCCACGCGCAGCATCACGTCGCGCCAATACGAAAGCCAGGTCAAAATCGTTTGGCGCATCGCGTCTTTATCTTTGGAAAGTTTATCGGCGTAAGCGAATTTTTCAACGCGCGAGGCGGGCAATAAAGTTTGCATAGCGTTCAAACGTTCTTCGCGTTTTTCGAGCAGCGTCGCATCGTCCACGAGACGACGCGCATAACCGGGACGTCCGCCAGAGATGTGAGCCAGCAACCGCGCGCGCTCTGCGTCCACACCGCGATCAATCAAATCCGTTTCAATCGCGCCGAGAGGCAACGGGCGCAGGCGCAAAATCTCGCAGCGGGAAATGATGGTGGGCAGAAGTTGTTCGGGGTTGTCGGCGGTCAATAACAAGATCACATGTGCGGGGGCTTCTTCCAAAGTTTTGAGCAATGCGTTTGCGGCGTTATCGTTCGCCTCTTGAAATCGCAAAAATAACGCCACGCGATATTTTGCCTGATACGGTTTCAGCGACAACGCATGTTGCACTTCGCGCACTTGATCTACTTTGAGCGTGCCGCCTTCTTTGGGAAGGTTATCGTCATCTAGCGCTTGAATTACATTCAAGTCGGGATGTTGCATGGCTTCGATCTGTTTGCAATCGCGGCATATTCCGCAGGGAATTCCGGCGGCAATGGGTTGCGTACAATTCAGAGCCTGCGCGAGTCGCAACGCCAGCGTCCGCCGACCTAAGCCGGGCGCGCCGCTAAAAAGATAGGCATGACGCGCATCGCCGCGCATCACATGCTGACGAAGCATATCCACTGCCCATTCATGTCCGAGGATGTTCCAATTATCTGTCATGAGTCAATTAAGCGATTAGGTTTTGTTGAGTTCGGTTAATCATAAACGATAATTACTAATTACCCAATTACCTTTTTTCATTCCTGCCCCGCTCTCAATCTTAAATAAGATTCATATCTTTCCGCGTGAACCTTTCCTTCCTTCACGGCTTTCAGCACCGCGCATCCGGGTTCGTGGATGTGCGAGCAATCGCTGAATTGGCAATGCGGCACGAGGTCGCGCAGTTCAGGGAAGTATGCGTCAATCTCTACGGCTTCGGTATCCCACAACGCGAGACTTTTCCAGCCGGGCGTATCCGCCACATATCCGCCGCCGTCAAGCGGAAACAACTGGCGCGTGACGGTGGTGTGTCTGCCTTTCTTCATCGCCGCGCTGATCTCATTCACCGCCAGCCCCAGCCCGGGTTGAATCAAATTGAGCAAACTGGATTTTCCCACGCCGCTGGGTCCCGCCAACGCGCTGATTTTATTTTGCAGTTGCGCTTTCAATTCATCCACGCCCGCGTTTGTTTTTGCGGATGTATAAATCACGCGATAGCCGATTGATTCGTAAACGCTAAACATTTCCTTTGCATTTTCAACGAGATCAATTTTATTCGCCACGATTACGGCGGGAATGTTTTGCTTTTCAGTGACCACTAGAAAACGATCCAACATTCTCATGCGCGGAGTTGGTTCCGCGCACGCGAAAACGAAAATTGCCTGATCTGCATTTGCCAGCAAAATTTGTTGATAGATTCCCTGCGGGCGCGGATCCAGCCTGATGATGGAACGTTCGCGCTCCTCGATATTTTCGATGACTCCCGAACCGTCCGCCAACACAGTGAACTGCGCGTGATCGCCTAGCGCGGCAATATCGCCGATTGCCCGTCCTTGTTTTAATTTTCCGCGCAGTTGACAAACGACAAAGCCCGCGCTGGTCTCTATTGTAAAGAAACCAGATTGGGCTTTGACGATCAATCCGCGTTTGTATGTTTCGTTTGCCAAATAGTTGCCTTTTTTCGTAGACGGAGTCCAAAGTCTCCTGACTTTGGACATCCAACGACTGGAGTCGTTGGACTCCGTTTTTTATTTTTACGGCGTCGGCGTAGTGGGCGGCTCGCCGATTTTGCCAAAGGGCGTAATC
>JAVHOY010000218.1:0-2257 GCA_036170295.1 bacterium | reverse complement strand
CGTATAATGTAGGTCAAGTTGAAACTTGACCTACATTCTTTTTTGGAGGAATCGCGATGACTTACAAGCAAACCAAATGGAGTCTAACTCCGCTATATCCGAGTTACGAAAGCGCCGAACTGCAAAGCGCCTTTGACATGATCGAAGAACAGGTCGCGTCGTTTGAGGGCGCGCGCGAAAAACTCAACGCCGATATTTCTGCGGAGCGTTTCATGGATCTCATCCGCGCCAGCGAAGCGACCGCGCGCATCGCCTATCAACTCTATGCGTTTGCGGGTTTATCTTTTACGGCGAACACGCAAGATCAAGCCGCGCAGACTTTGCAAACGCGCGCGCAACAATTTTTAGCGGAAATCGAAAACCGCGTCCTTTTTTTTAGTTTGTGGTGGAAAGACTTGGACGAAGTCAACGCCAAACGTTTGATGGACGCTTCAGGCGATTATCGTTATTATCTCGAAGCGATTCGACTCTTCAAGCCGCACACGCTCAGCGAGGCGGAAGAAAAAATTATCAACCTTAAGAACGTGACGGGTTCAAACGCATTGACCACGCTTTACGATTCGATCACCAACCGTTATGTTTTCAAAATGAAAGTGGACGGCAAAACGCAGGAACTCACACGCGGACAACTCAGCCGCTTTGTGCAAGGCAGCGACTCGAAACTGCGCGCCAAAGCCTATCGAGAGTTGTATCGCGTCTACGGCGAAGCGGGAACTGTTCTCGGTCAAATTTATCAAACTGTGGCGCGCGATTGGCACAATGAAAATATTTCGCTGCGAAAGTTCAAAGACCCGATCTCCGCGCGCAATTTATCCAACGACATTCCCAACGAAGCGGTGGATGTGTTGCTCGAAACCGCGCGCAAGAACAGAACCATCTTCCAGCGTTATTTCAAATTGAAAGCGAAAGCGCTCGGCGTGAAAAAACTTCGCCGCTATGATCTTTACGCGCCCATCGCCGGCTCGGACAAAAAATATAAATACAGCAAAGCCGCAGAAATGGTTTTGGAATCTTTCAGCGCCTTTGATCTAAAATTAGGCGAACTCGCAAAGCGCGTTTTTGAGGATCAACATATTGACAGCGAAGTTCGCAAAGGCAAACGCGACGGCGCGTTCTGCTGGTCGGTTTTGCCTGAGATGACTCCCTATGTTTTGTTGAACTATCAAGGCAGCGCGCGCGACGCGGCGACGATGGCGCATGAATTGGGTCACGCCATTCACTCCATGCTGGCGGCGCATCACAGCGCGTTTACCTATCAATCATCGCTGCCGCTGGCAGAGACCGCATCCACGTTTGGCGAGATGATGTTCGCCGAAAAATTGCTCGCCGTAGAAAAAAATAAAAGCGTCAGGCGCGACATCCTCTTCAAACAAGTGGACGACGCTTATGCGACTATCATGCGCCAAGCGTATTTTGCGATGTTTGAAAAGCAAGCGCACGAAATGATTCAAAACAACGCGTCGGTGGACGAGATCAGCGCCGCGTATATGGAAAATTTGAAAGAACAATTTGGCGATTCAATCGCGTTGAGCGACGAGTTCAAATGGGAATGGGTTTCCATCCCGCACTTTTATCACACGCCGTTTTATGTGTACGCATATGCGTTCGGTCAATTGCTGGTCTTCTCGTTGTATCAGCAATATAAAGCGGAAGGCGAATCCTTCAAGCCGAAATATTTCAAGATATTATCCGCCGGCGGTTCGGAAGCGCCCGCGAAAATTCTTGAAGATGCGGGCATTAACATCCGCGACCCAAAGTTCTGGCAAGGCGGATTCGACGCGCTGGAGAAATTGATCAACGAGTTGGAAACGTTATAAAACGCAAACCTCCGAGTTCTTATAGAACTCGGAGGTTTGCTATATAATCGCGCTATGACCGATTTCAAATTCTTCCATCCAACCGAAGTCCGCTACGGAGATTTGGATCCGCAGGGACATGTGAACAACGCAAAATACCTGACGTACTTTGAGCAGGCGCGTATTTATTATCTAGTCCAACTCGGATTGTTCAGCAAAGACCAATCGTTTATGGAAGTGGGCGTGATCATCGCCGATATTCACATCACCTATCACGCGCCCGCGCATTACGGCAACGCGCTCAAAGTCGGCGTGCGGACAGCGAAGATCGGCAACAAGTCGTTGACCACCGAGCAATGCGTGATGGATGAAACAGGAAAAGTCTTAGCGACTGGAACTGTGATACTGGTCACGTTTGATTATGAGGGGATGAAGCCAATCTCTGTGCCTGACGAATGGCG
>JAVHOY010000217.1:1193-2258 GCA_036170295.1 bacterium | reverse complement strand
GCCACCTCCGCGCCGTAGCGCTGAGTTAAACATCCCGCCGCAATCAGCGTTTGCCCTTTGCGTTTTATTTTCGCAAGGTCGCCAAGCACGCGATACGATTCTTCTTTTGCCGGACCAATAAAGCCGCAGGTATTCACGATCAACACAGACGCTTTCTTCGGATCGTCCACCGATTGATAACCGTCGCGCAAAAGCAATTGCGCCATCGAATCGGAATCAACCGTGTTCTTCGCGCAACCCAGAGAAACTAAATGAAATGTATTTTTTGTCAAATTGTTTTCCTAAAGCTAATTTTTTTGCAGACCTCGAACCTGCAAAAATTGGATGGCGCGATTATACTGCCACTTAAACGACGAGAACCGCGGACGCCGACCGCGGTTCTCTTTGAAAAGGAGGAGAAGAGAAATCACCTTACGAAGCCAACTTTATCATGGTTGCCTAAATACTACTTGACGTTAAACCTACGAATGGTATACGATTGTCCAACAACTAACAGGATTGCAAATTTTTTAAAGGATGAACCCCATGACTCTCCCCGCTCGCAAAATTTATCTTGGCTCGTTATTTGATTCTCCTCTGGGGACTTTACGCATCGCCGCCTCAACGCGAGGTTTGGTCGCTGTTGAGTGGATAGATTCTCAACTTGAATTGGACGCCTATCTTGTGCGCTTAAAATCGGATGTGGAAGTTAATCAAACGAAGATTCAACCTTACGCCAAAGAACTGCGCGAATATCTGAACGGCGCGCGTAAAAAATTCACATTTGCCATAGATTGGTCAACGCTTAAATCTTTTCAACTTAAAACATTGAAAGCCGTGTACGCCATTCCTTACGGACAAACGCGCGCGTACGCTGAAATCGCCGCGCAGATTGGTTCTCCGCTCGCTTATCGCGCTGTGGGTCGCGCCAATGCGACAAATCCTATGCCGCTTGTCATTCCCTGTCATCGCGTTGTTGGCGCGGACGGCAAACTTCACGGCTACGGCGGCGGAGACGGCTTGCCTACAAAAGAATGGCTGCTGAAGATGGAAAATCTCCATCGGGTATAATCTGCGCGTAAGAAT
>JAVHOY010000217.1:0-1093 GCA_036170295.1 bacterium | reverse complement strand
TGGATCTCTCAAAACATGCTTTCTTTGAAGGGAAGATTGTCCCATTGAGCGAGGCAAAGATTAACATTGCCACGCACGGCTTTTTATACGGAACGTCCGTTTTTAGCGGAATGCGCGCATACTGGAACGAAGAGAAAAAACGACTCTTTATATTTCGTCCTTACGAACATTTTCACCGTCTTTTAGATTCGGCGAAAATGCTGATTATGGGAAGTCCATACAACGAAGAGGGATTTATCCAACTCACGCTTAACCTTCTCCGCACAGATAACTGGCAGCAGGATATTTATCTGCGCCCAACAATTTATAAAGCGGATATGGGCATCGGCGTTCGTCTGCATAATCTGCGGGACGAGTTTTGCATGTTCGTGCTGCCTTTTGAGAAATATGTCAAGAATGACTCAAACGCGCATTTGACCTTTTCTTCGTGGCGGCGCATTGACGATAACGTCATTCCCGCGCGCGGTAAAGTCGCGGGCGCGTACGCCAACTCGGCGCTGATCAAAACCGACGCAAACCGCGCCGGCTTCGACGAAGCGATTGTGCTGGATCAAAACGGTCACGTCTCAGAAGGTTCCGCGATGAATATTTTTATGGTGCGTAACGGAATTTTGGTCACGCCGCCCAGCACGGATAACATTCTCGAAGGCATCACGCGCCGCTCGGTGATCGAACTCGCGCGCGAAGAACTTGGGCTTCAAGTGGAAGAACGTTCCATTGACCGCACGGAAGTTTTTATTGCGGAAGAATTGTTTATGACAGGCACCGCCGCGCAAATTGTCGCCGCCACAAAAGTGGATTATCGTCCGATTGGCAGCGGCGCGATGGGTCCCATCACTGAGAAATTACGCGCCTTGTTCGATGATGTGGTTCGCGCGCGCGTTCCGAAATACAACAAATGGAATGTGGAAGTTTAGCGAGTTCGTCGAGCCGTCAATAAAAAAGCCCGTCGCAATTAAGCGCGGGCTTTTTCTATTCTCAAATCCAATTTCTACGGATTCTTTACAAAGCGCACGAGAGTTAAATTTTGCGAGCAAGCGCTGAATGTGTCAACGTAAACGTTATCTGAAAGCGGAACGCCAGCCTGATCGAG
>JAVHOY010000216.1:0-2276 GCA_036170295.1 bacterium | reverse complement strand
CAGTCCGCCGAAACCCGTTGGACAAAAGCGCAATTTGTGCCCGTTTTCAGTATAGTAAAGCCAAAAAGTGGCGGGAAGAATTGAAGAAATTGAGAATGATCGTTCTTGGCTGTCAGCTGACCGAAGAATTGAAGTGGGGCGTTCCTCGTTACACGTTTCAGAAAAGCAACATAGTCAGGGCTTTCGCTCAACCTCTCTTTTTTATGTCACCCTCCCGAAAGACATCGGGACGATGTGAGCGGTAGCGACACTTGCACCGCGCTGCGGATGCAGTGCAGGCGAGGGTCTCTACCTCCAAAATTAGTGATTCTTCGCTCCGCTCACCTGTGCCGCGCCGCAGGTGCAGGCAGAATGACAAGCGAAAGTCCTGATAGTTTTATCTCGCGTTTTATTTTTTAAGCGGGAAGAGTCACTTGCGGCAGATGGCTCATTGATTCTTTCACGGCTTCGGCAGGATATTCATAATCTTCCAATTTTCCATTGAGATAAGTTTCGTATGCCGTCATGTCAAAGTGGCCATGACCTGAAAGATTGAATAGGATGACGCGCTTCTCGCCTTTGGCTTTTGCATCCAGCGCCTCGTCAATTGCGGCGCGGATCGCGTGCGCTGATTCGGGCGCAGGCACAATTCCTTCCGCTCTTGCGAATTGCACAGCGGCTTCAAACGCGGCTTTTTGTTTAACGGCAATCGCGTCAATGTATCCCGCGTCCACCAACGCGCTGACGCTTGGCGACATACCATGATAGCGCAATCCGCCGGCATGGATGCTGGGCGGCATGAAGTCATGTCCCAAAGTATACATTTTAACAACAGGCGCCATCTTTGCGGTATCGCCATAATCAAAAGTGTAAACGCCTTTGGTCAATGTCGGCGTGGCGGTCGGCTCCACGCCCACGAGGCGCGCGCGCTTTCCGTTCTTCAGATTTTCGCGCAGGAAGGGATAAGCGATGCCCGCGAAGTTTGATCCGCCGCCCACGCAGCCGATGACGACGTCGGGATATTCGTTTGCCATATCCATTTGCTTCAACGCTTCTTCGCCGATCACAGTTTGATGCAACAACACATGATTCAACACCGAGCCTAAGCCGTACTTCTTCGCGCCGTTAGACGTCGCGGCAACTTCCACCGCTTCTGAAATAGCGATGCCGAGCGAGCCTTGATTGTTGGGATTTTCAGCCAGCACGGAGCGTCCATAATTGGTTAAGTTTGTGGGGCTGGCGTACACACTTGCGCCGTAAGTTTCCATCAAGTTGCGGCGATATGGTTTTTGTTGATACGAAACCTTGACCATATACACTTCAAGATCAATGTCAAAAACGTTGCAAGCGAATGCCAGCGAAGAACCCCATTGTCCCGCGCCGGTTTCAGTGGTCATCGCTTTTGTGCCGGCGATTTTGTTGTAATACGCCTGCGGAATCGCGGTGTTTGGTTTGTGGCTTCCCGAAGGAGAAACGCTCTCGTTTTTATAGTAGATGTGCGCGGGTGTGCCAAGCGCCTTTTCCAAGCGCCGCGCCCGCAACAGCGGAGTGGGGCGATAGAGTTTGTAAATTTCGCGCACCTCTTCGGGAATTTGGATGTAGCGTTCGGTGCTGATCTCTTGCATGATCAATTCCATTGGGAACAGCACGGATAAAAAGTCGGGCGTGACAGGTTCCAGCGTGCCGGGATGCAACGTCGGCGTTTGCGGCACGGGGCTGTCGCCGTAGATGTTGTACCAAAATTTCGGCAAATCAGATTCGTTCAATTGAAAGCGGGTTTGTTCGTTCATGGGTTCCTCCAAAAAATATGATGGTGAATAAAGTTGCGGAATAAATTGCGGCGCGAAGTTTGATTGCGCTATGCGATCTTACACTGTGAGTTAATCTGCGACATTCATGTTCTTCTCCTTTTTCATTGAATTAAAAAAATACAGCGTTCGTCCCAATAGGGACGAACGCTGATGCGTCCGCGGTGCCACCCAACTTAGACTGACTCTAATGGCTATTAACAAAAAATCCCGTTATGATGCAACGGGAAGCCAGCCTCACTTTGTTCAAGCACGATCGTCAATCACTGATTTATGCTCTAGCCCTATAACGGGAGCGTCCCGACGAAGCCTACTCAGGCGATTGCCTTTTCATCTTGCGGCTCGGAAGTCCATTCAGCGCTGTCGTTTCGGGCAGGTCTCTCACCATTTCTACCTGCTCTCTGAACCGTCGCACATGCTTACTCGTCTTCGTCTCAGCCTTTATATATTTCGCGTGATTATATGCGGAACGAGAAATCTGTCAAGCAA
>JAVHOY010000215.1:0-2279 GCA_036170295.1 bacterium | reverse complement strand
TCGCTGAAAGCAAACGGGGCTAAAGTATTTTTTGTAAAGCGTGATTTGTATCTATTAGGAACGATCACAGTAAAATCGCCTCACGGGAACGATATCAAGACATTCAATTTGGAAAGAACGATCTGCGACCTATTGCGAAGCAGAAACCAGATTGACGTTCAACAGATTAACGTATCTTTGAAACGCTATGTCGGTAAAAAGGATAAAAACATTGACTTGCTCTATGGCTATGCAAAGCAATTCAGCATCCAGAAAATGGTTAGGGAATATATCGAGGTTCTTTTATGAATAAAGCAATGCGGTTGAAAGCCCAAATCAAAAATCTTGCTTTGATAAACCATGTGCCCGCTCAAGCCGTTTTGCAGAACTTCATGCTGGAACGTTTACTGGAGAGAATATCCATCTCAAAATACAAAGATAGTGTAGCGCTTAAGGGAGGAATGCTGATTGCTTCAATGGTTGGGATCAACAGCAGAACAACGATGGACATGGACGCAACTCTGCGAGGATATCCTCTTTCTGAAGAAATGATTCGCGCTGCATTTATCGATATTTGCGCCATTCATCTGGATGATGAAGTAACGCTTACATTTGACCACGTCATCCCTATTCGAGATCATGATGAATATGGCGGTTATCGGGTGTCCGTTATTGCAAAATACGAAACGATTAATACGCCTTTGAAAGTTGATGTCACCACTGGAGATATTATTACGCCTGCCGCCATCCGATATGCCTTTCATTCAAATTTCGAAAATAAACTCATCGAGATCTGGGCATATAACAGTGAAACGATCCTGGCGGAAAAGGTGGAGACAATATTGCGGAGAAGCGCGCTCAATACCCGCCCAAGGGATTTCTACGATGTTTACATTATCATGAAGACCCAGCGTTCCGTAATCGACAAGGAAGTGTTTAGAACCGCGTTGAACGCCACTTCTCAAAAAAGGGGATCGCTTTCGGCTCTGCAAGATAAGGAAATAATATTACGAACAATCCACTTGGACGCGACCATGCGGCAAAGATGGGAGCGTTATTGTGAAGATAATTATTACGCAAAAGGAATCAAATTTGACGAGGTGATTGAAGTACTGATCGACATCACAAATTAAGCATGGTCTGATACCGCAAAATTTAGATCATCCCTGTTTCTTCTTTGCCCAACCCTCAATGATCGTAAACTCCGCCGTGAGTGGACCCAGTTCGCTCAGCCGCGCAATGGCAGGAGCCAGCGCCTCCTCGCTCACAGATTGCACAACTCGCGGATTTCTTCTCAGCACATCCTCCGCCGCTGAATGCGAGATAGACTGCGAATACACATGCCGCTTGATCTTGATCTCGTTACACTCCGCTTGCAAGCGGTTATAAAAAGTATGCAGCGACAGCGTGTTCTTTTTCACCCACGCCCAGGTTGCGGGCATGACATGATACAACCAGTGACCGGGGAAATCCACAGGCAAGACTTCGTTGAAATACCACACTCCGCCAGGGATGATCTTCGATAGGATGCCATCCAGCCTTTCTGATTTCCACAAAGCAAACTGAGAAATCGCCACATCAAAACTCGCTTCGGGCTGCGCGAGGAATTCATCCAGAGTCATGACGTAACCGCGCGCGTTATTCCATTTGCGCAGATCCATCGGAAAGGCGGCGGCGTAGTCATCTACAATCTGCGCGACCTTGATATTTTCTTTTTTTCCAAACAACTTCAACGCCTCGGCAATCGCTGGCGTATTCCGAATCTCGGTCTGCGGGACAAGCGGGTTGATATCAAAGAATGGCAGCGTAGGAGAATCGGAGAGCTGTTCGCTCACTGCGGGAAGTTGTTCAACTGAAGGAAGCGCGATTTCATTCCAAAGCGGAAGGAAGGAGCCAAAGTCGTATTCAAACAACATGGGAAGTTTGCGGAAGATGGGAACAAAGACCGCCAGCGGCGCGATCGAAGTAATGCGCCCGTTGGGAACATCCACGCGCACCTCGCGCAGCATCAGGCGCAGCAAGTCGCGCTGGTCGCCAGAATCCGCGCTCTCCCAAATCTGATACAGATCCCCGATCGTCTGGGCGGTGACTTTCAAACTCTCGATCTGATCATGCGTAGGCAGCGCCGTACTTTCCCTGCGGATGCGATCCATCTCCTCTTGATAGACATCCATATTGTCATCGAAGTCGCCCTCGATGCGCATTTGCTGCAAGCGGCGACGCTCCGCTTCAAGGCGATCCCGCTGACGACGCAGGTTGATCATTTCATTCTCATCGCCCGCTTGATCCGCAACCTCTTT
>JAVHOY010000214.1:0-2280 GCA_036170295.1 bacterium | reverse complement strand
TCGTTCTTCATCACTTACGCGAATCTCGACAAGCCGCAAGCGCTGACCGTGAACGTTGCGACGAACGAATTGGATCGTTGGCTGCTTTCCGAATTGAATGTCCTTGTGCGCGACGTGACCGCCGCTTATGAAACTTATGACGTGACCAACGCGACTCGTCCCGTCGAGAAATTTGTCGCGACTCTTTCGACGTGGTATGTGCGCCGCTCGCGCCGCCGCTTCTGGAAGAATGATTCGGACGCGGATAAGCAAGCCGCGTATTCGACTCTCTACACCGCGCTGGTCACCGTCGCCAAGTTGATCGCGCCCGCCATGCCTTTCCTCGCGGAAGAGTTGTATCAAAATCTCGTCCGCTCGGTGGATGAGACCGCGCCTGAATCCGTTCACCTTGCGGAATGGCCCGCTGTCATGGAAGAGTTCATTGACGAAAGTCTCAACCGCGATATGAATCTGGTGATGAAAGTTGTCTCGCTGGGTCACTCCGCGCGCCAGAAGGCGAATCGCAAAGTACGTCAGCCGCTCGCCGCCGCTGCGTTTTCGGTTGGGACTGCATCCGAGCGCAAAGCGTTGATGAGCAACATGGACGTTATCGCGGATGAGTTGAACGTCAAAGAAGTGCGCCTGCTCGACTCTGCGACGGAGGCGGTTTCGCATACGGTCAAGCCGTTCTCGAAACAACTTGGACAGAAATATGGAAACAAATTTCCCGCCATTCAAAAGGCGATTCTTTCCATGAACGCGGAAGAAGTCGCCGCTGCTTTCATGGCGGGCAAAACGCTGGCGGTGAAAGTCGGCGATGAAACTTTTGATATCGTCTCTGAAGAAGTCGAAGTGAAGGCGCAAGCCAAAGCAGGTTTTTCTGTTGCGGAAGATGGCGCGTATGTCGCCGCGCTGGTCACTGAGTTGACTCCCGAACTCATCGCCGAAGGTCTCGCCCGCGAATTTATCCGCCGCGCGCAAGATTTACGCAAGACCGCCGACCTCGCTGTGGCTGATCGCATTGAGTTGTTCGTCGAAGCCAGCGCGAGTTTGAAATCCGCGATTCAGAAGCATGAGGAATACATCAAATCCGAAACGCTTGCCGTCAAATTAACTTTTGCGACTCCGCCCGCAAACGCATCCGTTGTTGAAGATGAGTTTGAAGGCGAGAAGGTGAAGGTCGGGTTGGTGAAAGCGAGTAAATAGTAATCAGTGAGCAGTAATCAGACTTCGGGAGTTGCGAAATTCCCGAAGTCTTTTTTGTCGGGATTCGGCGGAAGATGAATCTCCGACTTGCCATCGCGAATGGATTGATTCAAGTTGCCGCTGACGGCTATCCACTGACGACCGTTTTTTCATTTATAATCTCAACCGTATCTGTTTCCCTTTTACATTCGCCGCCAAAGGATAACTAATGACTACTTCAGCAATGCTAGAACATAAACCCAATCTCCTGCGCGTCGCCGCCGCGTGGAGCGTGCATCTCTTTACGGCAACGGGCGCTATCTGGGGATTTTTAGCGATGCTCGCCATCTTTGAGCAACAATGGAAGATGATGATTATTTGGATGATCGTCGCCATGCTCGTGGACGGATTCGACGGCATGTTCGCGCGCTGGGCAGACGTCAAAACGTACGCCAAAGGCATTGACGGCGCGTTGCTCGACAACATCCTCGATTACTTCAACTATGTGATTGTGCCTGCGTTGTTTCTCATGCAAGCCAACGTGTTGCCTTATGGATTGCAAATGGCGGGCGCGTTCTCCATTCTCATCACGTCCGCATATCAATTCACGCAGACCGACGCCAAGACCGACGATCATCACTTCAAAGGTTTCCCGTCCTATTGGAACGTGATGGCGCTGTACATGCTGTTAATGAACTTGCCGCAATGGATCAACTTTGGTTTTCTGATCGCGTTCAACATTCTTGTCTTTGTTCCCATTAAATATATTTATCCCAGCCGCAACAGCTATTTACGCAAACTCACTTTGGCGTTGACCTATCTTTACGGCGCGGTCGGCATTTGGGGATTGTTGCTTTATCCCAAGACGCCGCAATGGGTTGTCTGGGCTTCGTTCGTTTATGTCGGATATTATCTTGTGTTGAGCGTGATTCCAAAAAAGAAATAGTCAAAGACCCTAAAGGTTTCCAAAACCTTTAGGGTCTTTTTTTAAATCCATGAAAATAGAAATTGCAACTCAAGCGGACGCCGAACTTTACGAATCTTTTCAGCGTCTCATTCCCCAGTTGACAAATAACAACGCGCCGCCGTCGTTGGATGATCTCGCTGCGCTTGCGC
>JAVHOY010000213.1:0-2280 GCA_036170295.1 bacterium | reverse complement strand
CAGGCTTTTGGTCGAAGGATGAAATTCTCGCGGACGCATTCGCCAACGGTCATCTCGCAATCTTTATCACGCTGGCTCTCGCCGCTTTCTTAACCGCCTTCTACACCATGCGCCAAATCACATTGACTTTTCTCGGTGAGCCGCGCACGGAAGAAGCCAAACACGCGCACGAGACGAATTGGACGATGACCGCTCCGCTGGTAGTTCTCGCGGTCTTTGCCGTCGGGTATGGCTGGGTCGGCATCCCCGAACATTTCCCCGTCCTCGGCGGACTCATCCCCAACTGGTTCCACGAGTTCGTCGGCTCCACGCTTGCCGAAATGCCTGAGACTCTGGCGTTCAATATCGTTCCTCTGCTCACTTCATTGGTCGTCGCGCTCGGCGGATTATTTGTCGGCTGGCTTGTCTATCGCAATGTCAAAACAGCCGAGCAGGATAAACTGCAATTCTCATTGCTCAAGAACAAATATTACTTTGACGAAATTTACGACTACCTCTTCATTCAACCATCCATCTGGTTCTCGGAAGTCTTCGTCTCCAAGTGGATGGACAAGGGCGTGATTGACGGCATCCTGCACATCTTCGGTCCCGCCGCTGGCGGAATTGGCGACACCATCCGCAATTACTTTGACCTGCCCGTCATCAATAGATTCTTCGGCGATGGTTCTGCCAACGCCACATATTGGATCGGCAAAAACTTGCGTCCCATCCAAACGGGTCGCATCCAGCAGTACCTTCTGCTTTCACTGGTCGTCTTCTCTGTGGTTGGCGGCTTAATCTACTTTTTACTGCTGGCGTAGGAGCGCATAATGGATTTTCTTAATACACATCTCCTCAGCCTGATCTTATTCGTGCCGACAATCGCGGCGCTGATCATGCTCTTCCTGCCAAGCGGCGAGACGAAACTCCTGCGCTGGTTTGCCTTCGGCGCCAGTCTGCTTCCTTTCGTGCTGACGCTTGCGCTCTGGTTTGGCTTTGACGCGAACAAGACAGGCTTTCAATTTCAAGAGCAATATATCTGGTACTCGGCAATCGGCTCCACCCTGCATCTCGGCGTGGACGGTATTTCCATCACGATGGTTTTGCTCACCACTCTGCTCACTCCGCTCGCCATCCTCGCATCCTTCAGCCTGACCGACCGCGTCAAGCCGTACATGATGCTCTTCCTCTTTTTGGAAACAGGCTTGCTCGGCGTGTTCATGGCGCTCGACCTGCTGATGTTCTTCGTCTTCTGGGAAATCGAACTCGTCCCGATGTACTTCCTCATCAGTCAGTGGGGCGGCGCGAACAAAGATTACGCTTCGCTCAAGTTCCTGATTTACAGCATGGGCGGATCACTCGGACTGCTGCTCGCGATTCAAATGCTCGGCGTTCTCTTCGGGACCTATGATCTGGTTGCCCTCTACGAGCGTTGGAATTCGCTGGATGCTTCTGCGCCCCTGCTCGGCATGACCGTGCATACGGTCAAGACGATTGCGTTCTGGGCGTTCACCATCGCCTTCGCCATCAAAGTCCCGATCTGGCCCTTCCACACCTGGCTGCCAGACGCGCACACCGAAGCCCCGACGGCTGGCTCCATGCTCCTCGCGGGCGTTCTGCTCAAACTCGGCGCATACGGATTTATCCGCTTGGTGCTGCCCCTCTATCCGCTTGAAGCGAAAATGTTTGCAGGCGCGCTCGCTTTCCTGGCTGTCGGAGCAATCGTCTTCGGCGCATTTGCCGCGTTCGGTCAAACAGACTTCAAACGGCTGGTCGCGTATTCGTCAATCAATCACATGGGATTTGTCGTTCTCGGCATCGCCGCCGCAGGGCTGGCGGCTGGCACAAAAGACGCGCAAATTGCCATGAACGGCGCGGTCTTGCAAATGTTCAATCACGGAATTTCGGCGGCTGGAATGTTCTTCCTCGTCGGCGTGATTTACGAGCGCGCGCACACCCGCAACCTGGATGACTTCGGCGGCTTGTTCCCGATCATCCCTGTCTACGGCGCGATCATGCTTTTCATGAGCATGGCGTCGCTCGGCTTGCCCGGACTCAACGGCTTCGTCTCCGAGTTCTTGGTGGTGCGGGGCGCGTATCCCGTGCTGACGATTTACACCGTTGTCGCCATGCTGGGTTTGCTCTTCACAGGCGCGTACATCCTGAAAGGGATTATGAAAATTTTACATGGTCCCCAAAATGAGCATTGGGCGCATGGCGAACACAAACTGACCGACATCAACGTCCGCGAAATTTTGGTCGCCGCCCCGCTGATGATTATCGCTTTGGTCATCGGCATCT
>JAVHOY010000212.1:0-10425 GCA_036170295.1 bacterium | reverse complement strand
AATTTTCAAAGGAAGCATTTGACTTGACGGTGCTACCGATAGGCATTAAGTTTTTGGAAACGTACTCGTGCAGTTCTGTTTGAAACTCTTTAGCGTAGCGAAGAAAGGTGCAAGCGCCAAGCTCGCCATTGTCGCGACAATGTCGCGCCCCTACAGGAAGATCATGGAAAAATCATTATCCTTTCGTGAATTTATCATCACCCGTCTCATACAAGCCTCTGGCTATTCCGCCATTGTGTTTGTCGCGCTCATTTTTTTCTTTCTGTTGCGCGAAGGCTTGCCCACGCTCGGCGAAGTGGATGCGAGTTCGCTGCTCAGCATTCGCTGGTATCCCATTGAAAATTATTTTGGAATATTGCCGCTCATCACTGGCTCGCTGATTATCACGCTCGGCGCGGCGCTCATCGCCGTTCCGTTTGGGATTGGCGCGGCAGTCTTCATTTCAGAAATTGCTCCGCGTTGGGCGCGAGAGATTCTCAAACCGCTGGTCGAATTGCTCGGCGGGCTTCCATCTGTAGTTTTAGGATTTCTTGGCATTCTTGTTGTCGCGCCGTATTTGCGCGTTTTATTAAATCTACCAACGGGATTAACCGCCTTCACAGGATCGCTGCTGCTCGGCGGGATCGCCGTCCCGACGATTGTCTCCGTCGCGGAAGACGCGCTGGATTCCGTTCCGCGCGCGTACCGCGAAGGCGCGTGGGCGCTCGGCGCAACGCGCTGGCAAACCATCTGGCGCGTGACGCTCCCCGCCGCGAAATCGGGAGTCCTCACCGCCGTCATGCTCGGCGTGGGACGCGCCATCGGCGAAACGATGACCGTGATGATGGTCACCGGCAACGCGCCCGTGATGGCGACAAAACTTGGAAGTTTGTTCTCGCCCGTCCGCACCATGACCGCCACCATCGCCGCCGAAATGGGCGAGGTTGCAAACGGCAGCGTTCATTATCATGTGCTGTTCTTTATCGGCATGATGTTGTTCCTGATTTCATTGATTGTCAATGTCATCGCGTCGTCGGTTGTCTTCCGCGCCAAAAAACGAGCGGAGCGAATTCTTTCATGATGACCCAATTTCTTTCCCGCAATCGTCACATCGTTCAACGACTTGGATTCATCGCCATCACGTTAATGGCGGTCGTCACCGTGCTTCCCATCATCGGCACGATTCTCTTTATTATTTACAAAGGCGGCTCCGCCATTTCATGGGATTTCATTTCAGGCTTTCCGCATGACGGAATGCGCGCAGGCGGAATTTTCCCTGCAATTGTCGGCACACTGTATTTGACTCTCGGCACGGCAATCTTTTCCGTCCCGTTGGGAATCGCCGCCGCGATCTATCTCGCAGAATACGCCAAAGATAATCAATGGACGCGCCTCATCCGCTTGGCGATCATCAACCTCGCGGGGATTCCTTCGGTGGTGTACGGCTTGTTCGGCTTGGGATTATTTGTGCTGTTCCTGAAATTTGGCACGTCCATCCTCGCCGCGTCGCTGACGCTTTCGATTATGACTTTGCCCGTCATCATCAGCACAGCGGAAGAAGCGCTGCGTTCCGTGCCGCAAGCGTTTCGCACGGTGAGTATTTCGCTCGGCGCGACGCGCTGGCAAACTATCCGCAAGATTATTTTGAAGGAAGCGCTGCCCGGAATTCTCACAGGCGTTATTCTCGGACTTGAACGCGCCGCAGGCGAAACTGCCCCGATACTTTTCACAGGCGCGGCATTTTTTCTTCCGCGCTTGCCCAACTCGCCATTTGACGCGACGATGGCGCTACCCTATCATCTTTTTGTGATTTCTACACAAGTTCCCGAAATGCCGATTCAAATTCAATATGGGACTGCGCTTGTGCTTTTAGTTTTTGTGCTAACCATGAATATTATCGCGACGGTGATCCGTTCCCGCGCTCGCGCGAAACGTCAATGGTGATTCGATCATGAATAAGATAACCATCGAAAATCTCTCCCTCCAATATTCCGACGGCGCTGAGTCGCTGCGTAATGTCAGCATGGGGATTCGCAAAAACGCGGTAACCGTTCTCTTTGGTCCTGCAGGCGGCGGAAAATCTACGTTGTTGCGTTGTCTTAATCGCTTGAATGACCTCACCGACATAAAGACCAGTTCGGGAAAAATTTTGATTGACGGCGAAAATATCCTCGACCCGAAAACGGACGTCATCGCGTTGCGCCGCAAAGTGGGCATGGTTTTTGCGCGTCCCGTTCCGCTGCCGATGAGCATCCGCGAGAATGTGATCTACGGATTGGAACTCGCCGGCGAAACGCGAGGCTCAAAACTCAATGAAGCCGTTGAGCGCAGTTTGAAACTCTCCGCCGTTTGGGACGAAGTCAAAGATAGATTGGAAGAACCTGCAGTCGCATTATCCGGCGGACAGCAACAGCGCGTTTGCCTTGCGCGCGTCCTCGCGCTTCAACCCGAAATTATTTTGCTTGACGAACCCACTTCTGGGCTTGACCCAATTTCCACCGGCAAAGTGGAAGACGCTCTGCTGGAATTGAAAAAGGAATTCACGGTCATCCTCGTGCCGCATTCCATTCAACAAGCCGCGCGGACAGCCGATTACGCCGCCTTCTTTTTGACTGGCGAACTCATCGAATACGGCGAAGGCAAATCGCTCTTTACCATCCCAAAAGAAAAGAAAACCGAAGATTACATCATGGGCAGGTTTGGGTAAACATCGCGTAATGGATAAACTTCGAGGTTGTGAAAGACTCGAAGTTTTTTTTGTGGCGGGCGGTATAATCATTGCGAATGAAGAAAGGAGTTTTGAAATGACTTTTACCGTTGAATACGAACAAGAAGATGATGGACGCTGGCTGGCGGAAGTAAAAGAACTGCCGGGCGTGATGGTTTATGGAAAAGACCCCGACGATGCAATGGCTCACGCGCAGGCTTTGGCGTTGCGGGTTGTAGCTGACCGCCTTGAAAATGGCGAGGAAATCTCAGCGTTGATGTTTTCTTTTGCAATGGCATGAGCAATTGGAAAAGCGTCAAGGCAAAGCGCCTTTTAGCCGCGCTGTTGAAAATCGGCTGGCGGGTTAAACGGCAGACAGGCTCGCATAAAGTTTTGGAACGCGCAGGTTGGATTGACATTGTTTTTGCGTTTCACGATAACGATGAGATCGGTCCCAAAATGCTGGCAAGGATGGCAAAAGTTACAGGTTTGCAACCGGAAGATTTATAAATATCTTTATCAAACAAATCGCTCTTTACCATCCCAAAAGAAAAGAAAACCGAAGATTACATCATGGGCAGGTTTGGGTAATAAAAGGACTGTCGAATTCGACAGTCCTTTTTTCATTCTTCATTTACCCAACACCTTGAGGATAAACTCCGCTGTGCGCTTACCCGATTTACCGTCGGCAAATGTGATTTCATCTTCCACAAATTTTCTGCGCTCGGCGGAATCAAGCGCGGGATTTTTTAGATAGGCGTCGAGCGTCTCGCGCAATTCAGATTCATTCTGCGCGACGCGCCCCGCCTTCGCTGCGCGGAATCGTTTATGCGTGGGCCAGTCGCCGATCTCTTTGAGCGATAAAGAAAACTTGCCGCGCTTGTTCCATCCGCCGGGCGTGTCAATCGTCGCGGCAATCATCGGCGTATCGTGGACGGCGGTTTCAACCAGCATCGTCGAGTAAACCGTCACTAGCACATCGGAGTACGCCATCATCGAAGATTTCTCGTCCATGTCTTCGCCGCCGTAGTAGCCGAGCGAACCGCCCAGCGCCACAGGTTGAACGACATGCACATGCGGATATTTTTTCTCGAGTTCAAACACGCGCTGACGTTCTTCCACGAAAATTTTCGGCTTATCTTGAAAGTGACTTGGGTGCAAACGAATCAACAACTGCGCAGGTTCTGCCAGCGAATCAGATGAAACCAATTTTGCCAGCGCTTCAATGTTGGGGAGGTTCGGCGCGAAGTGGACAAAACTGCTGGCGTAAGAAATCAACTTGCGATTGAAATCGAGTCCATGCAGTTTGAAATATTCGTCGCGCGGCATGAGCCATGACTTGCGGAAGTATCCGTCATACGACGGGATTCCGCCAACGTTAACTTTCTCTGGATTCCAGTCCGAGCCTTTGACGAGTTCTTCTTTTTGCAATTCAGACCAACAGGTCGCCCACTGCACATCCGCGCCGCTGATGTTGTAACTGGATGAATTGTCCCAGCCGACGATGACGGTCATGTTCGGGATTCCGCGCCGCGCCGATTCGCGCAGCAGATAACGATCCATGCGCCAGCCGGGCGTGGAGGCGATGACCAGATCAGGCTTATATTTTTCAAATAGATCAGCGTAAATATCTGTTGTGAAGCGGTTTTGAAGCGCCGCTAAAATTTTGCGCGCGAAGGAAAAATTTCGTAACAGCAGAATCATCAGCGCGGCGGGAATCCAAATCCCTAAACGGAATTTCCAGCCGTTCTCCGCCCAGACTTCCCAAATGTGACTGTCCATCGCTTCGGTGTTTATGCGGCGCGAGCCGCCCACGCGGCGCAAATAGATGAGCAGCGACTGCAGGCGCGGGCTGACTTTTGTTGCGTAGTCGTTTGCTTGCTTGAGGCGCAGACCTTCAAAGATGACGCCGCTTTGAGCGAAGCGTGATGCGAGTTGCGCGACGATTGCGTCGTCGGTGAGGATGATGACTTCAACGCCCGCATTGAGCAACGTCAAGACAACGTCGCTTTGCAGGAAGTAGATGATTGCCATGCCGTGGTCGGCGGAGATGAAGATGCGTTTGGTCATTATGGTTTGGATTGACTCTGTTTCGATAAGATTTTACCTGCTTTGGGATTCGGCGGGAGATAAATCTCCGCCTCAGTTCATGGAAGTCCGCTGAAGCGGACTTGTTGCGCCAATCCTCAGGATTTCCATGTACTGAGCAGGGGATTTATCCCCGCGATCGCGATAATGCCATGCTTTTGTATTTTAGCACGGGGATGCAAATCTCAAATGTAACGCGGGCGACATAAATGTCGCGGTACAAATTTGGCATTAAATATATACGGGGCTGCCCAATCATCAGACAGCCCCGTTTCACTGAAAAGAAAATTCCTATTTCAAAACTGCGGCGCTTGCCAGTAAAAACAAAACCTGCGGAACAAAACTTAACACAACGACTGCGATTGCGGTAAGCGTAGTGGTAAACGCCAGACCGGGTTCGCGTTCGATGACGGGATCGCCTTCCTTCATATACATTTGAACGACGACGCGCAAGTAGTAATATGCGGAGACGAGCGAAGTGATCACGCCAATCAGCGCGAGTCCTGTAAATCCGCCAGAGATCGCGGCGCGGAAAAGATAAAACTTGCCGACCAATCCTAAAGTGGGCGGAAGTCCAATGAACGAGAGCATGAAGACGGTCATCGCAAGCGCTAAGGCGGGATACTTTTTCGCAAGTCCGGCGTAGTCGCTAAGTTCAAGTCCTTTGCCTTCGGCTTTTTCCAATGAAATTACAACCGACCACGCGCCGAAGTTGGTCAGCACATAAGTCATCAAGTAGAACAATCCCGCCGCGACGGATGTGGCGACAACGTCTTTGTTTCCATACGGCACAAAAGCCATAAGGATATAACCCGCGTGCGCGATGGACGAATACGCCAACATGCGTTTGATATTCGTCTGCGAAATTGCGACCACGTTGCCGACGATCATGGTCAACGCGGATAAGACCCAGAGGATGTTGGTCATATCTGCGGAGAGCATTGGGAAGGCGACGGAGAACACGCGCAACAACGCCGCAAAGCCCGCGATCTTGGCGCCCGCCGCCATGAAAGCCGTGACGGAACTTGGCGCGCCTTGATACACGTCGGGCGTCCACATGTGAAAGGGAACGGCGGCAACCTTGAAGCCAAATCCCACGAGGATGAGCGCCGCGCCGATAGTCAGGAGCAGACTGGGGGACATAGAAGACGCGGCGAGGGCTATCCCATTGAGGGAAGTTGATCCTGTCGCGCCGAAGACCAACGCAGTTCCGTAGACGACAAATCCCGTTGCGAATGCGCCGAGCAGAAAATATTTGACGCCCGCTTCTTCCGAGTCCGCTTTGCGGGTGTACGCGGAAAGAACATACAACGGGATGGAAAGCAATTCGAGCGCGAGGAAGACGATAATGAGATCGGCGGCTTGCGTCATGAGCATCATGCCCGCGATGCTGAAAAGCAACAAGGTGTAGTATTCGCCGCGCACAATGTTCAGGCGTTTAGTATAGCCATACGCGAGGGCGATTCCAAAGAGTCCGCTGATGAGCAAAAGCGCGCTGGCAAAAGTGGAGAAACCATCCAGCGCGACCATTCCGCTAAAGCCTGTGACCGAGTTTCCAGAGAGCTTGACAATAAATAGCCAGATATTAAGAAATAACGTCAAAGCCAAACCAACTGCTGCAAGGATCGCTGTAAAAATTTTATATCTCTTGGAAATAAAAAGATCTACAAGCAAAAGCAAACATGCCCATGCAACGAGGATGGCGAACGGGAGAATTGAGTAGTAATCCGTAAATGTAGGTTGCGTCATGAACGCTCCAAAAATTACCAATTACCAGTTACCAATTACCTGCTATCAGTAATTAGTAATTGGTAATTAGTGTTTACAAAGGCAAAGCGGATAAAATTTTCTCAACCGCGGGGGCGAGGATGTTGAAGAACGGCGCAGGGTAAAGACCGATCCAGAACATGCAGATAATCAAAGGCGCTACGGTGGCAATCTCGCGCCAGTTAAGGTCTTTGAGTTGATGGTGTTGTGTGATCTCGCCCGCAGGTCCGAGGAACATTTTCTGGAACATGTAGAGGATATACACCGCAGCCATAATCACGCCGATAGCGGAAACGCCCGCGAACCACGGATTGCCAATCGCCTTCGAGCCGAACGCGCCCAGCAAAATGGTGAACTCGCCGACGAATCCGTTGAGTCCGGGCAAGCCCATCGAAGAAAGCGAAGCGATGAGCATAATGGTTCCGAAGATTGGAGTAATTTTCCACAAGCCGCCGTAGACTTTCATTTCGCGGGTGTGAGTCTGTTCGTAGATCATGCCGATCAGCAAGAACAACGCGCCCGTGCTTAAGCCGTGATTGACCATTTGCAGAATCGCGCCCGCCACGCCTTCGGGATTCAACGCGAACAAGCCGAGCATCACAAATCCCAAATGGCTGACGGAAGAATACGCGACTAATTTCTTAACGTCAGTCTGCGCGTACGAAACTGCCGCGCCGTAAATAATGCCGATGGTGGCAAGCAACGCGATCCACGGGGCGGCGGCAACTGTCGCATTAGGGAAGAGCTGCATATTGAAGCGCAGGAAACCGTATGTTCCCATCTTCAGCAAAACGCCAGCGAGGATAACTGAACCAGCCGTCGGCGCTTCAACGTGGGCGTCGGGCAACCATGAATGCAGGGGCCACATCGGGACTTTGATGGCAAACGCAGCGGCAAACGCGATGAAGAGCCACATCTGTGTACGCGGGTCAATCACGCCCGAAGCATAAAGCGCGGGTAGCGCGGCGAGCATATCGGGGACGTTGAATGTGCCCGTCTTGATTCCGAGAAACAGAATCGCGATCAGCATCAAAATGGAACCCGCCATCGTGTAGAGGAAAAATTTGACGGCGGCGTAGACGCGGTTTGGTCCGCCCCACAAGCCGATGAGGAAGTACATCGGGACGAGGGTGAATTCCCAGAAGATGTAGAACAGGAATAAATCTTGCGCGAGGAAGACTCCCAACATGCCCACTTCCAACAGCAGGAAGAAGATCATAAAGTCTTTGACGCGGTCTTCGACGGCTGTCCATGTGGAAAGGATGGAGAGCGGCGTGAGGAAGGCGGTCAGCAAAACGATCAAGACGCTCAGCCCGTCTACAGCGAGATAGTAGTAGATGTTCCAGCCCGCGACAGTGATCCATGCGTATTTGGCTTCCAGTTGCAGGTTGGGATTTGAAGCGTTAAACTGCGACAAGACCCATAACGAAATGCCAAAGGTCAGCAGGGATGTGATCAGCGCGACCCAGCGGATGGCGTTCTTCCATTCGGCGTTCATAAAGAGAATCACGAGCGCTCCCAAGAGCGGGAAGAAGGTCAGAAAAGTAAGGGGTTGTAAAAGAAATTCCATGTTCTATCCTCGAGTACAAAATCGTCAAAGTGCAAGATCGTCGAAAGTCAAAGGTCAAAGGTCTGACTTTCGACTTTCGACCTTTGACTTATTTAAAGATGAGATACCCTAAAATTACCACCACGCCCAACATCACGGAGAGCGCGTATGAGCGCACAAAACCATTTTGGATTTTACGCAAGTTCGCGGAAGCCCATTGCGTCGCGTCGCCGAGCCAATTGCCAAACGCGTTAATGCCTTGCTGATCGGCGTAACGATTCAACGCGATTTTGCTGATCCAGTTATACGCTCCTGCAATGACGGTCTCATGCACGAAGTCGTGCCAGAAACGCCAGTCAATCACATCCGCGAGGAATTGGGAAATCCGCTTGAATGGATTGATGATGAGCGCAAAGTAGATTTCGTCCACGAACCATTTATTTTCCATGCCGGTAAATACAAATCCAAGCGGCTGCTTAAGCGGATCAATCTGACCCGCCTTCAATGGGTTGCGTCCATAGATCAGCCATGAGATAAAAATCGCGGCGAGAGCCAAAAGCGTGGAAATGCCCGCGACGGTCAAATTCAGCGGAAGCGTTTCGACTTCGCCGATGGTATATGACAGCCAATGACCGAGATTGTGAAAACCGTCAAAGGGCAGATTGAACGCGCCGCCAAGAAGCGATAAAGCGGCGAGGAACATCAGCGGAACAGTCATCACCTTGGGGCTTTCTTGCGCGTGTGCGGCGACTTCGGTGCGCGCTTCGCCAAAGAAGACCATCCAGATTTGACGTCCCATATAAAAAGCGGTGAAGAACGCGGCAATCGTCAACAGCCAGTAAACGCCTGGATAATGCAAACTCGCGTCAAGCAAAATTTCATCTTTTGACCAGAAACCCGCGAACGGAAAAATTCCCATCAACGCCAGTGTGCCGAAAATATACAACCAGAATGTGACCGGCATGGTCTTGCGCAGCCCGCCCATGTTACGCATATCGCCTGGATCGAAGACTTCTTCGCTGTGATTTGTCTTCTCCCTCACCTTAGCCCTCTCCCGAGGGGAGAGGGAACTCCCTTCCCCCTTTGGAGGAAGGGTTGGGGATGAGGGTTTATGATGCGCCAAATGATGATGTCCGCGCTCCATGCCGAGAATGACCGAACCCGCAGAGAGAAACAACAACGCTTTGAAGAAAGCGTGCGTCATCAAGTGGAACATGCCCGCGACATACGCGCCCGAACCCACTGCAGCGACCATGAATCCAAGTTGCGAAATTGTGGAATACGCGAGAACTTTCTTAATGTCATATTGACCGACGGCAATCGTCGCGGCGAAAAGCGCGGTCACGGCGCCGACCATTGCGACGATGTATTGCGCTTGCGGCACGAGCGTAAAAAGCGGAGCGGAGCGCGTCACGAGATACACACCCGCAGTCACCATCGTCGCGGCATGGATCAACGCGGAAACGGGAGTAGGACCCGCCATCGCGTCGGGCAGCCAAACGTAAAGCGGTATCTGCGCGGATTTTCCCGCAACGCCCACCAACATGAACAGCGTAATCGCCACGATCACCCACGGCGCGGACGCGGCAATCGCGGGCGCGGCTTTGAAGACTGCGTCAAATTGAAACGAGCCAAGATACCAGAAAGTCAAAAAGCCCGCGATGAGGAAACCGAAGTCGCCGACGCGGTTGGTGATGAAGGCTTTGTTGCCGGCGTTTGAATTCGCCCACGACGGACGTCCAAGCGTATCCATCTCAAACCAAAATCCAATCAGCAGGAAGGAGCAAAGTCCCACGCCTTCCCAGCCGACGAAGAGCATCATGTACGAATCGCCGCTGACGAGAATCATCATCATGGCGATAAACAAATTGAGATAGATGAAGAAACGCGCATAGCGTTCCTCGCCATGTTTGAAGCGGACGTCTTCGCGCATGTAGCCGATTGCATAAATATGGATGAGAGTCCCGACTCCAGAGACAATCAGCGCCATCGTGGCTGAGAGCGAGTCGACGCGGAAGGTCCAATCAATATTGAGCGCGCCGATGTGAATCCATTCAGCCAAACGCCAACGCGCCATCTCGCCATGATTCGCAGAGATTGAATACGCCAAGAGGATCGAGACGATGAACGCCGCGCCCGAAGCCGCGCTTGCCACCGCGCCAATCGTATTCTCGCTGAATTTGAAGCGTTTGCTAAAGATCAAATTGATCAGCAAGCCAACGACGGGCGCAAAGACCAGCCACGGGGCGAGAAAGAAAAATCCTGAACTGACTGTTTCACTTAAGTGCATAACTACTCCGCAATTAGTAAAACGTAATTGGTAATTACAAATTAC
>JAVHOY010000211.1:0-2300 GCA_036170295.1 bacterium | reverse complement strand
AAGACCTCGGAAGTTTTGATTTAAGCCTTTACCAAAGTAAATTTATCTTTTCCAATGCGATAATTGCCATTGTGCTTCAAAACTTTTTCGACCAGTTCTTCGGGAACGTCCACATAAGTAAATTTATCTTCGATGCGAATCTTGCCAATGACGCTGCCGGGAATATCCGCGTGATGCGCGATTGTGCCGACAATATCATTGGGGCGCACGCCATCCTCTTTGCCTTTGTTCAACTTCAAACGCGACATGCCCGCTTCGTGCGATACGCGCTTGTTGCCTGAGTCGCTACTACCGCCGCGTCTTTTATCTTTGCCTTGAAATTTTCCGCGCCCAGACGACTCGCGTTCGTTGCGATATGAACGCTCAGGAGCGGTCGCGTCCACAACGTTGGCGACGGGACGCTGCTTCTCATCGCCGCGCGCAAGTTTCAACGCGGCGGCGGCAATTTCCATCGCGTCGTGACCTTCCGCAACCAAACGCGCTACAAGTTCGCGTTCGCGTTGATAACGTCCGCGACCGAGCCAAATCTTCATCTGCTCAAACAGTTGATTCTCGCGGCGCGCGATAATATCTTGCGCCGTGGGAAGTTTTGCGAGCGTCATCGGCTGCCTAGTTAATATTTCAATCTCGCGTAAGCGACGTTTTTCACGCGGCGAAAACAACGAGATGGCAACGCCTGTCTTGCCGGCGCGTCCCGTGCGTCCAATGCGGTGGACATAAACTTCCGCGTCGTCGGGCAATTGATAATTGAAAACATGCGAGATGTTGTCAATATCCAAACCGCGCGCGGCGACGTCGGTGGCGACTAAAACTTTAATTTGTCCGCTGCGGAATCTGCCGAGAATTTGTTCGCGCGCGTTTTGTTCAAGATCGCCATTCAGCGCTTCGGCGGGAAATCCGCGCGCGGAGAGCTGGCTGGCAAGCTGTCCCGTCTCGACGCGAGTGCGGACGAAGATCAACGCGCTGGAGATCGGCTCGACTTCAAATAGATTCGTCAGCGCGGGGAGTTTATCGCTTTCATGGACGAGATAATAACGCTGCTCGGTTCCAGAGAGAGTCATCGTCGCTCTTTTGATGGTGACAGATTGCGGGTCGCGCATAAATTTATCTGCGAGAGAACGAATCCGCGCGGGCATGGTCGCGCTGAAGAGCGCGGTCTGGCGCGTCGCGGGAGTGGCGGCGAGAATTTCTTCAACGGGTTCGATAAATCCCATGTTGAGCATTTCATCGGCTTCATCCAGCACAACGGTTTTGACCGCGCTGAGGTCAAGCACTTTGCGTTCCAGCAAGTCAATGATGCGCCCCGGCGTGCCGACGACAATATCTACGCCGCGTTTGAGATTGTTGATCTGCGGTCCGTAAGGCTGACCGCCATACACTGCCAGCACACGGGCTTTAATATGTTTGCCATAGTCTTCCATGGCGGCAGCGACTTGCATGGCAAGCTCGCGCGTAGGCGCAAGCACAAGCGCTTGCGGCAATCGTTGATGAATATAATTATGAAGAATGGGGAGAGCAAAGGCGGCGGTTTTGCCTGTGCCGGTTTGGGCTTGACCAATCACATCCACGCCGGTGAGCATGAGGGGAATCATGCCTGCTTGAATGCCAGTTGGCGTAACATAGCCAAGTTCGATAATCGCCTGCTCCAACTCGGGGCGCAGGTTTAAAGAAGTAAATTCGGTTGTCATTGATAGTCCTTTTGCTAGTCGGTTAGTTTTCTAGTCGGCTGGCATACATGGAATGTTTCAATGGCTCCGATTAACTTACTTCTTGCCAATCGAGACTCGTCTTTGCAGATCCGTCTGCCCAACAAAAAACCCGACTTAGAAAATCGGGCATCATTCAGAGCGATCAAAACAATTTCCCAAAAAAAGCGCTCTCCATTGAGAGCGGCGAGAGTATAACACAATTATCAGCGCCTCCGCTTTGGCTTCAGCAATTCCGAATCTGAAAGTGGACTATGGAGGCACAGGAACGAACTCGATTGCATGGAAAACACAGCAAAGGCGGCTAAGACGCCATCCACCATTGCGTATTTCGTATTGTTATTGGGCATGCGCGCATCAGGCAGGCTTCCCCAACGCTGGCGAAGTTGAACCATGATGTTTTGCAGGGATAGTTTTTGTCGCATAGCGCTCAAAACATGATCACATTTTCCCTGCTTTTTTTAGATTTGGTATTGCTGCACTCGGTGCAATTCAATATGATCTGGCTTCTCCACCGTTTTCAGAGTCTCTCCACGATATCCTGCTTGTCCGCCACTTTTTCGTCTTGTGCGTTTTCTCAGGCTGCGTGGCGCA
>JAVHOY010000210.1:0-10455 GCA_036170295.1 bacterium | reverse complement strand
TGGAGGCTTTGCAAATTACGAACCTAACGGCGTTTTTGTCGCGACGCCCGCTTTGCGCGGATATTTCGGCGGCGTTGCGGCGGCTTTAGCGATCAACGCCAGATAGCGGTCGTCCGCGACGCCGGGCAAGTTGATTGAAATTAATTGCTGCAACTTCCCGCCTAATAATATCATCGCCTTTTCAGCGGACTGCGCTTCGGCGGGCGCGCTTTCGCCTTTTTGCGCGAGCGCCATCCCGCCGACTTTGACCAGCGGCAGCAAATATTCGCTTAAGATATTCAAATTCGCAACCGCGCGCGCGACCGCCCAATCGTATTTCTCGCGGTGTTCGGGGTTTTGCCCCAAATCTTCGGCGCGCGCGTGGACGACTTCCACGTCGTCAAGACCTAACGCCTCGACTATATGTCGGCAGAACGCGACCTTCTTTCCCACCGACTCGACCAGCGTCAAATGCATATTGGGATAAATTATTTTTAAGGGAATGCCCGGAAAGCCCGCGCCCGTTCCTACATCTATCATGCGCTTCGGCGGATTGATCTTCCATGCGAGGACGCATGAAAACGAATCTAAAAAATGTTTCACGCGAATCGATTCAACGTCTCGAATCGCGGTCAGATTAAATTTTCGATTCCACTCTAAAAGTTCGCGCTCAAAAACATTCAAAGCGGCGATGTGTCTTTCGGTTAAACGCAAATTGAAAAGGACGAGCGCGTTGCGGGTCAATGATTCCATGCGGTCATTATAAAACGTAACGCGGCATTCATGTCGCGCGGCGTTTCTGATTCGCGTTAAAATAGACGCATGCCTACTTATGATTTTATCTGCAACGACTGCCAGCGCCGCTTTGACGTATTTATGACCTTCAGCGAATACGGCAAGAAAACAACGATTTGTGTCCACTGCCAAAGCGAGGACGTCCGTCGCCGCATGACCAGGGTGCGTATTGCCAAATCTGATGAAAGCCGAATGGAATCTGCGGCGGATGATTTCTCCGGCATGGATGGGATTGAAAACGACCCCAAAGCCCTCGCAAAGATGATGCGTAAAATGGGAAATGAAATGGGCGAGGAATTGCCCGCTGAATTTAACGATGTGACGGATAGGCTAGCGGCGGGGCAAAGCCCCGAAGAGATTGAATCCGCGTTGCCCAATTTGGGCGCGGATAATGCAAGCGAAGATTAAATAAAAAAGCCCCCGCAGGTCTCGCGACTCGCGGGGGCTTTTTGTTTACGCAGCCTGCTTCTTCAACATTTCCAAATACTTCTTCCTGAACTTTGCCACTTTCGGCGCGACGACCGCCTGACAATACGGCTGATTTGGATTGTTCGCGAAGTATTCCTGATGATAATCCTCGGCGACGCAGTAATTCTTCACCGCTTCCACTTGCGTAACGATGGGATCGTTCCAGATTTTTTGCGCGTTCAATTCATTGATCAGCGCTTCAGCAATTTCTTTTTGTTCGGTTGTGTGATAAAAAATTGCGGAGCGGTACTGTTCGCCCACATCGCCGCCCTGACGGTTCAACGTGGTGGGATCGTGGACAGCGAAGAAGACGTTGAGTAAATCCTTGAATGTAATTATGGTTGGGTCAAACGCGATGCGCGTCGCTTCCGCGTAGCCCGTATCGCCATTGCACACGGCGCGATAAGTGGGGTTGGGAACATGTCCGTTTGAATATCCCGATTCAACCGAGACGACGCCTTTCAAATCATCGAACACGGCTTCCATGCACCAGAAGCATCCGCCTGCGAGAGTGGCGGTTTCATATTGGTTGCTCATGATAAAGTCTCCTTTTTATATGTGTCGCCTTAGTAGACGCGGCAAGAGTCGAAAATATTATTAAGACAAGGTGATAAAAAAGCAGGTCACGTTTGAAACATGACCTGCAACTATCTGACTATCAAACCAGCGACTACCCGACTGCTATCTCTTCTTCGGCTTTTTCTGGCGCTAAACCTTTGACCAACACCAATTCGCCGTCGTCGCCGACTTCCACCTTGACCGTATCGCCGTTGACAAACTCGCCCGCGAGAACGCGATCGGATAGCGGGTCTTCCACTTTTTGCTGGATGACGCGGCGCAGCGGACGCGCGCCAAACTCGGTATCGTAGCCTAACGCGGCGAGCGAGCCAAGCGCTTCTTCGGAGGCGGTCAATTTCAACTCGTGATCTTTAAGACGTTCCGAAACTTTATTCAATTCCAGCGCGACAATCTTTTGAATGTCGTCTTTATTCAACGAGCGGAAGATGACCACAGAATCCAAGCGGTTGATGAACTCAGGGCGGAAAGCGCGTTTGAGCGACTCACCCAATTTCTTACGCATATCTTCATACGATAATTTTTCTTCCGTCGCTTCGTCGCGCTTCAACGCGAAACCGAGAGACGACTGATTCTTAATCACGTCCGCGCCGATGTTTGAAGTCATCACGATAATCGCGTTGCGGAAATCCACCTTGCGTCCCTTCGCGTCGCTGAGATGACCTTCTTCCATAATTTGCAAAAGCATATTATGAACCTCGGGATGCGCCTTCTCAATTTCATCAAAGACGATGATCGAATACGGGCGGCGGCGCAACGCTTCGGTCAGTTGACCCGCGTCTTCGTAGCCCACATATCCAGGAGGCGCGCCGACCAATCTCGCGGCAGTGTGACGTTCCATAAACTCAGACATGTCCAATTGAATGGCGGCTTCTTCGCTGCCAAACATAAACTTGGCGAGCGTTTTGGTTAATTCAGTTTTGCCAACGCCTGTCGGTCCCAAAAACATAAATGAACCGATGGGACGTTTCGGGTCTTTGAGCCCGGCGCGCGCGCGGCGCACAGCGCGTGAGATGGCGATGATCGCGTCTTCTTGTCCGATGATTCCTTTGCGGAGTTCGTCTTCCATTTTGAGCAAACGCTGCGATTCGGCTTCCGCAAGTTGCATTAGCGGAACGCCCGTCCACATCGAGACGACTTCGGCAATATCTTCGGCTGAAACAACGGGACTGTTCGCGCGATCCCAAGCGGTACGCAGACGTTCGATCTGCTGACCCAAATCACCTTCGCGTTCTTCCCATTCTTTGATGTCTTCGGAGTTGCCTTCTTCTTGCGCGAGCGCGCGATTCTGACGCGCTTGCCTCAGTTGACCGAATAAATCTTTCGCGTGTTTCGCGGCGGGACTTTTATACATACGCACGCGCGAAGATGATTCGTCAATTAAATCAATTGCCTTGTCGGGCAAGAATCTTTCGGTGACATAGCGCGATGACAAATGCGTGGCGGCTTCGAGCGCTTCGTCGGAAATGACTAAATGATGATGCTCTTCATACGCGCCGCGAATTCCTTTGAGAATTTGAATCGTTTCGTCTTCGCTGGGTTCGTCCACTTGCACAGGTTGGAAGCGGCGTTCCAGCGCGGCGTCCGATTCGATGTGCTTGCGATACTCATCCATCGTCGTCGCGCCGATGACTTGCAATTCGCCGCGCGATAACGCGGGCTTGAGAATATTCGCCGCATCCACGGAGGATCCCGCCGCGCCCGCGCCGACGAGCATGTGAACTTCGTCAATGAACAAGATTGAGCCAGATTGTTTTAGCTCGTCAATGATGCGTTTGAGTCTTTCTTCAAATTGACCGCGATACATCGTGCCAGCCACAAGCGAGCCGACGTCGAGTTGCAACACGCGCTTATTCATCAGCGGCGCGGGAACGTCGCCGTCCACGATGCGCTGCGCGAGTCCTTCGACGATGGCGGTCTTGCCAACGCCCGGTTCGCCGATCAGCGCGGGATTATTTTTTGTGCGCCGCGCAAGGATTTGAATCACGCGCTCAATTTCTTTTTGACGACCAATCACGGGATCGAGTTTTTTCTCTTCCGCTTTTGAAGTTAAATCGGTTGCGAGTTGGTCAATCAGCGGAGTTTTTGGATTCACACCCTGCGCTCCGCCTTTGCTGGGTTGAACTCCCGCGGGAGTCGGAGACGGCGCGGATTCGTTCAGCACGCGGCGCGTCTGCCTGCGAATTTGATCGGCTGTCACGCCGAGTCTGCGCAGCGTTTCCATGCCTGTTGATTCAATGCGCGCCAGCGCGAGGAGAATATGTTCTGTGCCAATATAATGATGTCCGAGTCGGCGCGCTTCGTCCACAGCGTATTCGAGGACTTGTTGCGTTTCGGGCGCGAGTTCGATGTGAGTAGAATCAAAATTTGCGGGCGAGCCTGAAACGCGCTGAACCATCTCGCGCACACGTTCGGGAGTCATGCCGAGATCGCGCAAAACGCGCCCCGCGACTCCGCCTTCTTCATCCATTAAACCAAGCAGAAGATGCTCTGTTCCAATATTGTTTTGACGAGCGCGTTCCGCTTCTTGATGCGCGATGCTCAATACGCGCCTTGCTCTCTGTGTAAATCTTTCCATACCAGCCATAGTTTATCTCCTATATCTTCATGGCATTGTACCAAAGACGCGGGGTTGTCCGTGTTGGAAAAAGGTTAGAGTTTTCAACTCACCGATTATCGCCGTCGCCTTGAATTTTTCCGCGCGCTTGCCTATCCAAAAGTTTAGCAAGATTGGCTTCGGCGATTTCATCCAGCGATAAGTCAAGTTCGGTTGCGACTTGCGAGAGATACCAGAGAACGTCGCCCAATTCGGCTTTGATGGCTGCGCGCGTCTCATCGGATATTTCGCCGTTTTTGTCGCGAAAAACTTTTTTGATCTTGCCTGCCACTTCGCCCGCCTCGTTGACGAGTCCAAGCGTGGGATAAATGACTCCGTGTCCGATAACGGGATATTTGGCGGTTGCGCGGGATTTGGTTTGATAGTCGCTGAAGTTCATGTGAGATGATTCCTTAAGTTTTTAGGGTGATGCGACTATACCCTAACTTCTTCAATTTGTCGAAAAACGAAGACTCATCTTCTAAGTTCTTAATTTTGAAAAAGTAATTAATGCGGGGATCAAGTCATCTTGCTAACATACAAAGGAGTCTAAAATGAAACTTAATGGTTTATTCGTAGTTTTAACAATTGTCTCTCTCGCTCTCTCTGCCTGCGGCGCGACTGCCGCGCCAGCTACCGCTGCCCCTAGCGCTGCGACCTCTGCGCCTGTTGTTGTTCCTCCAACTTCTGTCCCCGCCACAGACATTCCAACGTCCGCGCCAGCGGCAACAGGAGCAAAGGTAACCATTGCAGGTTTTGCTTTCAGCCCGTCAACGCTGGAGGTCAAAGTCGGCGCTACGGTCACATGGACCAATAACGACAATATGACGCACACAGTCGTCGCAGACGATGGCTCGTTCAAAAGCGACGCTCTTGATCAAGGCGCTTCATTCTCGTTCACTTTCGACAAGGCAGGCAGTTATGCCTATCACTGCGGCATTCATTCCAGCATGAAAGCGACGATTATCGTCGCGCCATAAAAATCCGCAAGCAGCCTCCGAGTTTTCAAAAAAACGGGATGCGAGCGCTGGGACAACGCCTTGCGACAGTCCAGCGCTCGCTATATCCGAAAAACTTTGTCCTTCTCAAAAAGCAACTTCTAACTTCCTCCTATTGTTAAAACATATTTTTGCGCGGAAAAAGAACAACGCGCAAGTTTTTTTCAGCCTTTATTTTCGCTCGCGGCGAAAGGATGCGCGGCTATGGAAGAATTTCATAAGCGTCTATCGCTTCGCCTCGTCCCCGCAATTGAACGGAGCCGACAGAACGCGCGTTAATTTTCCCCTCTAATTTTTGGTAGGTGTGTTTGGAGACCAAGATTTGCCCCGCGCTGGCGACTCCAGAAAGGCGCGAACTGATGTTGATACTTTCGCCAATGGCGGTGTATTCGAAGCGATTTTCAAAACCAAGATAACCGACCACGCAATCCCCGCTATTAATGCCAATGCCAAAATCGAACACAAAGGGCATGCCCGCGCTCGGGTTTTGTTGGAGGTCGGAGAGCGCCTGCTGGATTTCAATTGCAGTTTGCACAGCCAGCAGAGCATGACTGGGCTGGTCGTCCAGCGCGTTGAAAACCGCCATGAGCATATCTCCCGCGTAATTGGTGATTATGCCGCCGTGAGAAAAAACCACCTCGCCTAAAACGGAGAAATGTTTGTTTAGCATATCCAAGAGTGATTCGGGGTCGAGCCACTCGGAGATGTGAGTGAAGCCGCGCATATCCGCGAACAAAGCCGATACCTCGCGCTTCTCTCCGCCCAGTTTAATTTGCTCGGGATATAAAGCAATTTGGTCGGCAATTTGCGAGGGGACAAAACGATGCAACAGGTCGTCCAATTGAGCGCGAGATTGGGAAAGCTGCGCGCTTAACAAATCCAATTGATTGCGCTGTTGGGTGATGCGCTGTTCGAGCTGGGCGTCTTCGGTCACGTCCACGAGCAATGCCAGCAGTCCCTTTTGATAAGGCGAAATGCGAATGCTGAAGTACATGCTCTCGCCATTATCCAGGCGATGATGCACCTTTTCAATGGAAATGGATGGGATTTTTTTGCGCGTCAATTCCTCAAGGTCGAGTTCCATGCCGGTCAATAAATCCAAAAGAGATTCGAGCGGCTGTCCGCGAATGGGACCGGAAACGCGCTGGACGTAACGCATCAATCCGGGGCTGTATTCAACCAGCCGCCGGTTTGCGTCGCATAAAGCGTAATCTATTTTTTGCTGCTTGAAAATTTCTTGATACAGACTCAGCCCAGTCATATCGTTTAACTTTCTCCTGCGCCGCGCATTTTTTCTTCGCGCTTGGCGCGCCCGGCGTTATAGATTCGCGTTTTCCAAATTCAAACGGATGCGTAATAAACGCAACTCGTTCCGCGCTTGAATTGCGCGTTGTTCAATCAGCGCCGCCGAGGTGACGTCTTCCGCGATTAACAAAAAAAGACGCTCGGCGTTTTTATGATAGGGACAGATGCGTAACGAGAGATAGCGCAAGGGTTGGTTGGGCTGAGAGAAGTGTATGTACTCCAGCCCGTATTCCGAGTTTTCCTCTTTCAAAGTATCTCGGATAACCGATTCAGAGCCAATCAACGCGTCGAAAATTTCGGCGGCGGATTGACCTTTTTGAATATCCGCGTTATTCAAAAAGGTCTGAAAGTTGGGCGCTAGCTCGCGTAAACTTAAATCTTCTCCGATGAGGGCGTAGGTAAATGCCTCGCGCGCAAGCAGCGTTTGTAAAACGCTCAGCGCCAAAATAGCGTTTCCAACCATCTCAACCTTTGGCTTCAATTTTTTCCGCCAAGCGCTGAAAAGCCTGCTCTACGTTTTCGCCGGTTTTTGCGCTGGTCAGCAAGTACAAACTTTGGAAGGTTTCCGCAGCGAGTTGTAATTCCTCTTCGCTGATGGCGCGTTCTTCTTTTAGGTCCGCCTTGTTGCCGAGAAAAATCAACGGGATGTCTAGCTTGACCGCGCGGATTTGGTCCACATAGCGTTGAAAGCCGCCGAGCGTTTCGCTGCGCGTCAAATCGCAGACGATAAACGCGCCCGAAGACCCGCGCAAATAATTTGATTGAATCTGCCCGCCGAATTCGTCGCTGCCCGCCAAATCCCAGACTAATAGATTCAACTGACCGGATGGACGCGCCAGCGCGCGCCGCGAAATTTTGACGCCGATAGTGCTGAGGTAACGGTCGTCAAAATTTCCTTCCACGAAGCGGCGCACCAAACTGGTCTTGCCGACTGAAAACTCGCCTAAAAGGCATATCTTTTTTTGAATGATGGTTGTCATGCTTATCCTCTATCGGCTTATGGCGTTGGGGTAGGCGTAATGTGTTCCGCCGGCACAGATTTAAGCAACACGACCCATTCGCCGGGCGCCCAGCCGTGATGATAGCCGGCGGCGTCCGTCCATTCGACTTCCATCCATCGGTCGTATATGGAAAGAACGGTGATTGGCGTGTCTATGAATAACAAGTCTGTATGCGGCGCGGAAGTATCAGGCGCGGGACGTATCCACATGCTGCCGATAGACAGCGCGGTGTAGGGTGTGGGCGTCGCTGTGGGCGTGTATGTGAACGTGGCGGTCGGCGTAAAGGTTGGCGTGGAGGTCGCAGTCGGCGTAAAGGTCGGCGTGGGTGTGGAAGTCGAAGTGGCTGTGGCTGTCGGCGTGGCTGTCGGCGTGGAAGTTGGCGTCGGCGTATTGGTCGGCGTGGGGCTAGGGAACGCAACAGGGTACAAAGCCACCGTAAATTGAACGTAAAAACAAGCCGCAAGCAGAATCAATAACCCGATGAAACCAAGCCCCGCTAACATCAGGCGCGCGCCGCGACTCATTGCTTTTTTCTCGTTTGGCGCTCCGCCAACATCCGCCACAAAGCGCGCAATCTTTGGTTGTAAATTCGGCAAACTGGTGGGGTCGCCGTTATAGTCGCGCAAAGATTTTTCGTATTTAACATGCAAGTCAGAAACTAAATCGCGCAGCTGGGCGCGGAAGCCTTCTGGCTCAGTGCCGATAATCACTACCGCCGCGTAAGCCGCGCGTCCGCTTTGAATGATGATGCGTTGGTCGCCGTATTGAACTTCGTCCAATTCTTTATCTTCTTCGCCTTGCCCGAAGGAGTCGTGCGCGAAATCGCGGATGGCGGTTAACATGCCGCTGATAATGTCAGAGTCGGCAATCTGAACGTCGCCAGGATGACTGTGCGCCAGCAGCAAACCCGTTTCGCGTTGAATGAGAAAGATTTCTCGGAAGGAGAAAGGCAGTGAATCGCGCATGGCAATTTCTGCCGCCGAAACTCCGCGCAGGCGCGCAAAGGCGGCGCGAAAAATACCCTCAGGTCCCAGCGTTTTCTTAAGTTGAGAATCAATATTGCGTTGGAATTCGCGCACCGATTCCGTCACCGATTTTTGCACCGTCTCGCCAATCACAGGATACAGCGCCTCGACCATGTCTTTGCGCGAATCGCGGATTTGCACGCGGATGGCTTCGCCCATCAGCGGACCCAGCGCTTCCGCCATATCATCGCGCGAGTCGCGGATGGTGCGGCTAATCATCTCGCTCAAAATGGGCGCGATGCGCTCGATTAAACCGTCCGCGTCCACTTGCGCTTTGCGGCGCATGAGGTCCACTTCAGTTTGCAGGTCAAACGCCTGATTTTTTGCTTCGCGCGCAACCAGACGCAGCGCCTCAAACTTGGCTAGCGAATCGCGGGATTGTTCGCGCAGCGCTTCTATCTGCGCTTCTATTTTTTGCCGAAACGCTTCTATCTGACGCTGGAGACTCACAATCTGCTCTGCGTCCGCAGTTTGCAATTCGGGCAATATGGATTGAAGCGCCGCGTTTAATAAATCTGTGTTTTTATCTTGGTTTTGTTTTTTCGGCTCAGGGGGAGAGTTTTCCATCTAAAGCGACCGCTCATGGTTGGTTGGGAGACGACTCATTTTCGTTGCGTATGCGCTGACCCAATTCCACCAACATTTGGCTGAGGTCGTAACGAGATGTTTTCTTTTCGTCCAATGAAGAAGCCAGCGCAAGAAGTTCTTGCCGCAAAGCGTCGTCGCGTTGTCTTGTTTCCGCGCTCAAGTCGCGGACTTGCTTGGAAAGGTTGTCGTTTAATAGGTCTAATCTATCTGCGGCTTCTTTTTGCGCGGCGCGCAGCTGCGTATAAAAATCCGCGTACATTTTTTCGACGCGGTCAGACATTTCTTTTTGAGCGGCGCGTAGTTGGGCGGCTTGCTCGGAATTTAATTTATCCATGCGCTCGGTCAATTCTTTTTGAGCGGCGCGCAATTGCGTCAGTTGGTCGGCGGTTTGCTTGTCAATGCGCTCGCCGAGATTCTGCTGGGTGACGCGCAGCTCGGTGGATTGGTCGCTGGAAAGTTTGTCAATACGCTCGGATAATTCCTTGCGCGCAGCGGTCAACTGACTTGAAGAAGAAGCGCTCAACGCGCCGATTTTTTCATTCAAGGTATTGTTCAGGTCGCCGCGCAGCTTTTCCATTCCCATCTCCACCGCGTTCAAGCGTTTGTCTGTGACGCGCGCGTGCGAACCGTAGAGAATGTCGCGCAGGCGGTCAACGTCGCTTGCCGTAGATTCTTTGGCTGCCGCTGCGGATGGTTCGTTATCGGCGGGCGATACTGCCGGCATGTCATTCGTATCAACATGCGTTGGCTGTGAAGCGTTATTTTTTCTGAACATGTTCTTTTCTCCTGAAAAAAATTTGCAAAATTAGGGATTAAGAATTTAGAAGTTAAATCCTTGCGCAAAAAATAAGAACCCCCCTGCCGCCGCTGAGATACCAATTCTGCAAAGGCTCTCTCGCACCCCCTGTATTTTTGCGCTTGTTTTACGCAACCGCCATGTATTATACTCCCGACAAGAGGCGCAAAAGCGCAAAATTTATAGGTTCAATAGGAATTGCCGTGACTTCTTTTTTTGTTAATTAGACTTCTTGCGTCAGTAAAGAAATAAAACCTTTATCCACGAATTTCGCGAAGAAAAAACATAAAAAATTCGCGTTGTTTCGTGTCCTTCGTGAATAGAAAAG
>JAVHOY010000209.1:0-10504 GCA_036170295.1 bacterium | reverse complement strand
TTGCTCGCTAAGACAACGCAAACCGCTGCGCCATCTTTCCATTGAATGGTCAAATCATTAAGTGTGCCATTCACGCAAGCATCGGCAATATCCAGCAAATCCGTTTCAAGGAGTGGAAGTACAGCCTGCGTTTCTGGGTCGCCAAAACGACAGTTGAACTCCAAAGTGTAAATTCCGTTTTGAGTAAGCATCAAGCCTGCATACAATACGCCCACAAATGGACGTCCCTCCGCGCGCAATCCGTTGATAGCAGGTTTCAATACAGATGCAAGCGCTTCGTTCATTAACTCCGCCGTAAATATTGGAGCGGGAGCATACGCGCCCATTCCGCCTGTATTTGCGCCCAAGTCATTATCAAAAATTCGTTTATGGTCTTGCGCGGGCAACATGGGGATAATTGTTTTGCCATCCGTAAACGCCATCAAAGAAACTTCCTGTCCGCTTAAACGTTCTTCAATGATTATCTCTTTGCCAGCCTCGCCAAACGCTTTATCCACCAAAATCGATTCAAGAGTTGACCTTGCTTCATCAAATGTCTCAGGCAGCACCACACCTTTTCCAGCCGCCAAACCAGAAGCCTTGATCACAATTGGATAATCTGTTCTTTCAAGATAAGCAACCGCGTCGGCAATTTTATTAAACGCCGCGTAACGCGCCGTTGGGATATGATGCCGCGCCATAAAATCCTTTGCAAACGACTTTGACGCTTCAATTTGCGCTGCGGCTTGACTCGGTCCAAAGCAGCAGATTCCGCTAGCAGATAAAGAATCTGATAAGCCATTAGCCAGTGGGGTTTCGGGACCCACCAATACCAAATCAATTTGTTTCTCTTTACAAAAGCGGATAACTTCCGCATGGCCGCTTACATCCAGCAAAACGTTCTCGCCGCAGGCGATTGTCCCAGCATTGCCGGGCGCAATGTAAAGTTTCGTCAAGCGCGGCGACTGAGTCACCTTCCACGCAATCGCATGTTCCCGTCCGCCCGAACCAATAATTAAAACATTCATCAGCGCATCCTTATCCGTTCATCCGTTTCCATCCGTTGCAACATCCGTTGGAAACACTACTTCAAACTTCGCTCGAACCCAGTCTTCACCGTATCCACATCCACCTGTATCGGATATTGTCCCGTAAAGCACGCCTGACAAAATCCATCATGCCGACCGACCGCGCGCATCATTCCATCCAATGACAAGTAATACAAACTATCCGCTCCAACAAATTGACAAATATCATCCGCCGTTCTTTTATGAGCGATCAAGTCGTCGCGCTTACCCATGTCCACGCCCATGAAACATGGATAAGCAATTGGCGGACAAGTAATGGCGACATGCACTTCCTTCGCGCCCGCGTTACGCAATAACTTAATCAGCGGACCTGTCGTATTGCCGCGCACGATGCTATCGTCAATCATCATCACGCGCTTATTCAATACGTTTTCGTTGATAACATTAAACTTCAACGCCACGCCGCGTTTACGAAGAGAATCAGTTGGTTCAATAAATGTCCGTCCCACATAACGATTTTTTATAAAACCATCGTTATACGGAATCCCGCTCACATGCGAAAACCCAATCGCTGCAGGAATGGAAGAATCAGGCACAGGAATAACAACATCCGCAAACCCGTTTCCATCCGCGAATCCGCTTCTCAATCCGTTACCCACCTCCCGCGCCAACTCCTCCCCCAACCTCTGCCGCACCTGATGCACACCAATCCCATCCCACACCTGATCGGGACGCGCAAAATAAATATGCTCAAACACACACATCGCTGAAGGCGCAACGGATGGAAGCGCTTGCGTTACTGTCAACGCATTATTTGAAAGTTCAACGATCTCGCCGGGTTTGACGTCGCGGATCGCTTCGCAGCCAAGCGTATGCAACGCGCCCGTTTCCGACGCGACCGCATGACCGCCGCTCGGCAGCCAGCCAATGCATAGCGGACGAAATCCCCACGGGTCGCGCACCGCATACACACAATCGCGAGTCAGGACAACCAACGAGTACGCGCCTCTCCATTTTTGCATCGCGTGCTTGATGCGCTCCTCCCACGTCGCGCCGCCATTACGCGCCAGCATCATCGTCATCACTTCGGTATCAGACGACGATGAAAGTCCAACGCCTTGCCGCATCAACTCATCGCGCAATTCAGCCGAGTTGACCAAATTTCCATTGTGCGCCAGAGCCAACGGTCCGTGCATGGTTTCGATCATAAAAGGTTGTGCATTACGCTCCGAGGACGATCCCGTCGTTGAATAGCGCGTATGCCCAATCGCATAATGCCCATTCAATTTTTCCATCACGGGTTGCGTAAAAACATGCGACACCAATCCAACACCCTTATGAATGGTCATCGCGCGCCCATCTGCCACAGCAATTCCCGCCGCTTCCTGTCCGCGATGTTGCAGTGCAAACAATCCAAAAAAAGTCATACGCGCCACGTCTTCATTCGGCGCAAACACGCCGATCACGCCGCATTCTTCTCTTGGAGAATCATCCACAAACTGATTACTGAATACTGGCATCATCTTCGATTATTTTCTCCGCCGCGCGCTTCTGGCTCGCTCGCACCTGATTCAGCGTCTCAATATTTACCAGCCCCAAAATTTTCGCCGCCAACAGCGCCGCGTTGAAAGGTTCAAGCGCCACCGCAGGCGCAATGCCCGAAGGCATTCTCAGCGACGAGAAAATATCCGCGCCGCCAAATGCTTCGCTCGCAGGCGGACACGCAATAACAGGCGCGCTCACCGCGCCGTCCACAAATCCGCTCAGCGCGTTGCTGCGTCCCGCCACTGTGATGTAAACCTTCGGGCGCGGGTCAGATTCATACTCGCGCAGAATCCTCAACGCATGTTCCGCCGTCTTATGCGCGGAAGCGATCCGCAAAACAGTTTCCAATCCAAACTGCTTGCACACTTCGGATATTTTTTTGCAGTGTTCCAAATCTGCTTTGGAACCCATGAGAATGATAACGATGGGTTTCATAGATTAATGCCTGCCTTTCGTAAATTATCAATCAAGCGCGGTTCCACAGGATATGCGCCCGCTTCAAACTTTTTTCCCGTCAACAACTCGTAGATCGTGATATAACGCTCGCTTGCCGCCGCCCATAATTCAGCAGGCATGGACGGAATCTCGCCATCGCCGCGATAACCTTGCCTAGCATATTCCAAACGGACAAATTCCTTGTCAAAATTTTCAGGGTCTTCGCCAGCCGCGAATCGCTCTGCATAAGAATCGGCTTTCCAAAAGCGTGATGAATCAGGCGTGTGAACTTCATCAATCAAAACCACGCCGCCATCTTTTGCAATGCCGAATTCATATTTGGTATCCACAAGGATCAAACCCGCTTTGCGCGCTACTTCCTGTCCGCGTTTGAAAATTGCCAGCGCAGCCGCTTGGACTTGATCCCACGTCTTCGCATCCAGCAAGCCCTTCTCCACTACTTCGGCGCAGGTCAAGCGTTCATCGTGACCTGTCGCGCCGCCTTTGGTTGTCGGCGTAATAATCGGTTCGGGCAAAACGGAATTCTTCTGCAACCCATCGGGAAATGCGTAGCCATAAATTTTCCGCTCGCCAAGCAAGTAGCGATACCATAGCGCGGTAGATGTTACGCCCGTGATATATCCGCGCACGATGACTTCCACCAATAGCGGATTTGCGACGCACATAATAGATGCGTTAGGGTCTGGCGTAGAAATTAGGCAATTAGGAATCAGGTCTTTGGTCTGCTCAAACCACCACGCAGATAATTGATTGAGGACTTGTCCCTTGTACGGAACTTTTGCCAGAATACGGTCAAACGCGGAAAGACGGTCTGTTGTGACAATGAGTCTTTCGCCATTCGGCAAGTCGTACCAATCGCGCACCTTGCCAGTCTGCTTATTGGGTAGAGAAAGATTAGTTTCTCCAAATGCAAAGGGCAATAAATTTATTAAATCTTTTTGAGAAATCATTACTACTCCTTAAACTTCTCTTGCGTATATCACGCCATTTTGAAACAGAGCCAATCCGCTGTGACCCTTCGCGCCGCGCGTCCAATTCGGATGTTGAAATGAATGAATATGATTTTCAGGATGCGGCATTAATCCCAACACGTTACCCTGCGGATTACATATTCCAGCAATATCAAGAACTGAGCCGTTTGGATTGAATGGATATTCTCCATTTGCGGGCGAACCGTCTGCGCGGGCATAAGTCAACGCGACTTGGTCTTCGTTCTGAAAACTCACCAGCGGAAAGTTTTCACTCACCTGAAAATTTCCCTCCCCATGCGCGATGGGACATTCAATCAGTTCACTCAACTCTTTTGTCCAAATACATTTTTGCGAAACGGGCTTTATTGTCACCCATCTACACTCAAAATGACCTTGAATATTAAAAGTCAATGTAGTCGAAGAATTACCATTTACCAATCTCCAATTACTATCTGGCAATATTCCCGATTTCACCAACGCCTGAAACCCGTTGCAAATTCCAATCACAGGTTTTCCAGACTCAACGAATTTAGAAATCTCTTCGTTGAAATAAGAATTCAAATCAAGCGCGAGTAACTTCCCTGCGCCAAGCGCATCCGCGTATGAAAATCCGCCAGCAACGACGAGCATTTGATAATCGGCAAACTGCTTTTTGCCAGCGCGGAGTTCATTCAGCGGAACAGGTTGCGACTCCGCGCCAGCGAGAGTCAACGCTTCGGCGACATCGTAATCGCGGTTTGTTCCACGGGCTTGTAAGATGAGGGCTTGAGGTTTCATAGGATGGTAATTAGTGATTGGTAATTGGTGATTAGATAGGAGTGTTGAAAAATTTGACAAGTTCGCCAACTTGAATGGACGTGTCATTGAATTTGAGAGTCGGCGCGGAAGTTACTTGCCCGAGTTTTTTGTATGGCAAATCTTTGAAGGTTGCTTCAAATTGAATCAAATTTTCAAGTTTTACTTCAACGAGTAAACAGCCTGTGGTTTCGCCAAATAAATCGCGGGTGGATAAACGCTGCGTTAATTCCAGCCCAAGCCGCCCGCCAATGCACATCTCCGCAGCGGCAACCGCCAGCCCGCCTTCGGAAAGATCATGCGCGGAGCGAATCAAACCCGCATTAATTGCCTTGTGCAATGCCTTGTAAACCTTCGGCGTGATTTCATGCACTTCGGGAATACTTTCATTTATCTCACCCATCACCAATCCAAAATGCGAGCCGCCGAAGACTGGCTCAAATTTTCCCACGAGATAAATTTCATTGCCTGCTTCTTTCAAATCCATCGTCACAGATTTACTTACATCGTCAATGACGCCCAACGCGGAGATTAGCAACGTAGGCGGAATAGCATGACGCTGACCGTCCGCGCCGAGGTATTCGTTATTGAGCGAATCCTTGCCGCTGATAAACGGCGCGCCGAACAACATCGCGCCATCGTGGCATCCGCGACATGCCTCAACCAATGTGCCCATCGTATCAGGACGCAACGGATCGCCCCAGCAAAAATTATCAAGGATGGCGATTCGCTCAGGGTCCGCGCCAACAGCCACCGCGTTGCGAATCGCTTCGTCAATCACCGCCATTGACATCCGATACGCGTCGCGCTTTCCATATTCGGGATTGATTCCATTTGATAAAACGATTCCCTTCATGCCGCGTGTTCCAATGGGTTTGATAACTGCCGCGTCAGACGGCGCGTCGGCTTGAATTCCCGTCAGCGGCTTGACCACCGTCCCACCTTGAATCTCGTGGTCATAAAGATGGATGACGGACGCTTTGCTGGCGATGTTTGGATGAGTAAGTAATTTCAACAAAACTTCTTTTACGTTCACCTTTGCCGCCAACTGCCCACTGTCAACTGACAACTGATTCTTAATTACCGCCTTCAACTGTCTCTGCGGAATTCCCTCATGCAAAAATTCATTATCCAAATCCAAAACAATGCTTCCATCATAGCGGACAACCAAACGGCGCTCGCCCGTGAACGAACCCATATCTGTTAATTCAGTATCGAAGGTATCGCACAATTCTTGCAAAGCGGATAATTTTTCTGGCGCGACAGCCAGCGTCATGCGCTCCTGCGCTTCGGAGAGCCAAATCTCCCACGGGGCAAGACCCGCATATTTTAATTTCACATTTCGCAAATCCACATCCGCGCCGATCTTAGAAGCCATCTCGCCCACAGCGGATGAAAGTCCGCCCGCGCCGCAATCTGTGACGTCATTGTAGAGTCCCAAATCGCGCGCGCGCGTGATAACGTCAATCAATCCTTTTTCTGTAATTGGATCGCCGATTTGAACGGACGCGCCTGCAACTTCGCCCGTTTGCGCGTCCATCGTCATGGATGAAAACGTCGCGCCGCGCAAGCCATCGCGCCCCGTGCGTCCGCCCAGTACGATGACTCTATCGCCCGCTTGCGGATTCTTTTTATGCTTTCCTTTTGGAGCAATGCCCACACATCCGCAAAAAACCAGCGGATTGGCGGTATAGCCCTCGTCAAAAAGAATCGCGCCGTTGACAGTGGGAATGCCAATCTTGTTGCCGTAATCCTGCACGCCCGCAACCACTCCGCTCATGATTCGTTTTGGATGAAGCACACCTTCGGGCAATTGCTCAAATGAAATATTTTGATTTCCAAAACATAAAACATCCGTGTTGGCGATTGGTTTTGCGGAAACGCCCAACACATCGCGGATGACTCCGCCCACGCCCGTATTCGCGCCGCCGAACGGTTCAATCGCGGATGGATGATTGTGCGTCTCCACTTTGAATGAGACTTCAAACTCATCGTCAAAATCAAGGATGCCCGCGTTATCCACAAAAGCCGAGCGAACCCAAGGCACGTTTATTTTGTCGGTGGCGGATTTGAGATAAGTTTTTAAGAGAGAGTCAATTGAGGAAGGGTAATTAGTAATTGGTGATTGGTAATTACCATTTACCAAATTATTAATTACCACTTTCGCCTTGAACGTCTTATGCCCGCAATGCTCGCTCCACGTTTGCGCGATGGTTTCAAATTCGACGTCGGTCAAGTCGCGGTTTTCTTTGACGCAATAATTTTGAATGGCTTTCATCTCTGCGAGGTCAAGCGCGGCGCGGCGGTCTTTGGAGAGAGCGAGCAATTCGTCGTCAGTCAAGTTGCGAATAGCGATAGTTTCAATCGTTCCGCTGGATTCAACTTCTTCCGGAAACGACGGTTCGATATTTCCCATCGTCCAACGTTGAACGACATTATTTACAAGCAATTGCTTTGCCAGTTGATTAATTTCATCAACGTTCAAACCTTCAACGATGAAACGTAAACCTGTTGCGGCGCGATGAACTCCGTTGATTCCCAACTCATGCGCGGCGCGGATAATTTCGGCGGCGACGGGGTCGGTCACTCCGGGACGCAGAGCAACTTCGACGATAACAGAATCAGATTCGCCCTGAGTCAAATCCGCGCTGGTTTCCATCCACGAAGCAGATTGAGTCACAGGATCGGTTAAAAGTTTGAGGGTCAACTGTTGCAAATCATCCTGCGACAGTTGACCCTCGATAAAGTACAAATCCTGACACTTGATCCTTTTTAAATTATGGAATCCCAGCGCTTGCGCGTCGGAAAAATATCCCATCGAGCGCGGGTCAAGATGCGTGAAGCGAACAACAAAACGATATATAGACATGGAAGCCTCGTGTGAAAACGGGGCGATTGTACTTTATAAGAATTGTCTGGTCAAATCATTTACGAAACGCTTTTATCGGTGATCTCTAACGCTTTGTCTAAAATATCTACGCCTTCCTTAAGTTGTGCTTCGGTGATAATGAGCGGCGGGATGATCAAGACCGTGTGCCAATGCGTATAAAGAAATAGTCCATGATCTCCGCAATATTTTTTGAGCGCAAGCATTTCAGGCGAGGAACTATTCCACGCCGCCATTGGTTCTTTGGTTTCGCGATTCTTTACGACTTCGATGATTCCAAACAAACCGATATTGCGGACTTCGCCGACAGATGGATGCGTTTCGCCGAGTTCGGTTAACATGCGTTTGAGCGCTGCGCCCATTTGCGCAGAATGATTAACAAGATGATCGTCTTTGATGACGTTGATGTTTGCCACCGCCGCCGCAAGTGAAATAGGATGAGACGTATAAGTCAATCCGCTTTGAAAAGCGTGATTGTCAAACGCCGCGGCGATTTCAGGTTTCATCGCCACCGCGCCAAGCGGCGCATACGCGGACGTGAGTCCTTTTGCCATCGTCATAATATCGGGGACGACGTTCCAATGCTCGACCGCAAACATTTTGCCCGTGCGACCAAAGCCGCTCATCACTTCATCGGCGATCATCACGATACCGTATTTATCGCATAGCGCGCGCACACCTTGCATGTATCCTTGCGGCGGAATGATGACGCCGTTTGTGCCAGTGACCGATTCCATGATGATGCCCGCAATAGATTCAGGTCCTTCGTACAAAATAATTTCTTCAAGGTGATTGAGATAATCGCGCGTGAATTCTTCTTCCGAAATATTCGGATTCATACGATGAAACGTGGAGCGATAACGATACGGGTCAAGGAAGTGAACCACGCCCGTCATCAGATTCGGCTCCCAGCCCACGCGGCGCGGATCGCCCGTGACAGCCATCGCGCCTGCGCTCGCGCCATGATACGAGCGATAACGCGCAAGAATCTTGTGGCGTTTGGTATATCCGCGCGCGAGTTTGATCGCGTTCTCATTTGCGTCCGCGCCGCCGAGCGTGAACAACACTTTGGTTAATTTTCCCTGCGGAGTAATTTCCGCGACGGCTTTGCTTGCCAAGGCGCGAATCTTCGTCGTCATACCGGGCGCGGCATAAGGCAACTCTGCGGCTTGATCTTGCATAGCTTTGATAACACGCTCATTGCCATGACCGATGTTAACGCACATGGTCATTGAATTAAAGTCAAGATAGCGCTTATCATCTACATCCCAAAAATACACGCCCTTCGCGCGCTTGACGGCAATGGGATTAACTTTGGCTTGCGCGGACCATGTCCAAAAGACATGCTCTTTGGTGAGAGATAGAATTTCATTATCGGGAAGGTCAAACATGGTTACCTCATTTTGAATTTGGATTTGCGAATTATAATCCCGCGCTATGAATCCACTTCCCTATCAACGGATTGTCGTGGTCGGCACAACATCATCGGGAAAGTCCACGCTGGCAAAGGCGCTTGCTGAAAAAATCAGCGCGGACTTTATCGAATTGGATGCGCTTCACTGGGAATCAAACTGGATAGAAGCGCCAGATGATATTTTTCGTGAGCGGGTTGATAATGCAACTCAAACGTCAATTTGGGTTGTGGCTGGAAATTATAGCGTTGTACGCAACCTAATCTGGCTACGCGCCGAAGCGATTATCTGGCTTGATTATTCTTTCCCGCTTGTGTTTTGGCAATTGCTCATGCGCACAATCCGCAGGGCTGTTACGCGAGAAGAATTATGGAACGGCAACCGCGAAACCTTTTGGATTCATCTCAAACTCTGGTCGGGTGATTCTTTGTTCAACTGGTTGTTCAAAACATATTGGAGAAGAAAACGCGAATATCCAATGTTGTTCATAGAGCCACAATATGCGCGATTGAAAGTAATTCATTTCAAATCTCCGCGCGAGACGCGAGATTGGCTAAATAAGTTATCGTAGTGGAAGTCAAAATTTTGCTTGCCAAAACAAATCCCAATGGTATAATGCTGACGCTTTCCCCTTCGGGGATAGGTATCGGGGTGTGGCTCAGCCCGGTAGAGCGCACGGTTCGGGTCCGTGAGGTCGAGAGTTCGAATCTCTCCACCCCGACAAATTGTTTTGCACCGCCTTACCCGAAGGCGGTGTTTTGTTTTATATATGGATTCACTACCATACAAATAAGCGTAAATTGCAGGCTAAATATACTGTAGTAAATATAGGGAAAACCAATTCCCCTTTTTTAATCGCCAACCGACTCGCCTTACGCGCACCGCCCCGAGGGTTCTTATAATTTAGATCCAATCTCAGATCAAACCTTCGGGGCTATGCTTAATATCTTAACATCGCCAATCAAAACAAAATAAGCAATTAGAGTAAAATGAGACGGCCTAGTATTACTCCATGAAAACTATGCCAACCGCGAAGGTTTTGTAGCGCGATATTTATATTGCCTTTTGGTTGCGAAATAAAGTCCGCATTACGAATGAATCGAAAGGATGAACCATGTTCGAAACCATTCTCGTCCCATTGGACGGTTCTCAACTGGCTGACTGCGTATTGCCGCATGTCGTTGCCATCGCCCATTCTTTTGACTCAAAGATCACATTGCTGCGAATGCTGGAAAAAAAACAGGCAGGCGCGTCCGCGCAATTGTTTGATTTGCTTAACTGGCAGATCAATAAAACCAAGGCGGCGCTCTATCTGGAAAAAACGAAAGCGCAGTTTCAAGAATTAAGTCTTCAGGCGCGGACAGTAGTCATGGAAGGGTTGGTGGCGGAAGGAATTACAGAATACGCCCAAAATCAGGGGATGAAATTAAT
>JAVHOY010000208.1:0-2329 GCA_036170295.1 bacterium | reverse complement strand
ATTTCTTTGTCCTGATCTTCAACGGTCCGATTCTGAATATGCCGTCGTCCACAACCTGACCGACCGGCACGACCACGCCGCCAAAAAGCATTTCGGATAAACGGTGAATCGGACGCGCAAACTCATCGGAGGCGTCCAACGCCGAGCGCCCGCTATCCTGCGCCAGCGAAACGTCGATCGAATGCGGGATGGTCGCCATCACCGGCGGGAAACCGACATTCAGATTCATCTTGCGGCAAGCCGCATCCGCCGCGCCGTGCCATTGATCGGGAGTCAACATGCCGTTGGCGCGTTGATTGAGTACCACGAAAATATTGCCGGGCGTGATGCGATGTTGTCCGGCGATCTTCTGCGTGACAGTCCGAAATGATTCTGCGGACGTCCACACATCCGAGACGGTCGGACGCGCGACCATCAGCCAGGTATTTGCGGCGGACAACGCGCGCGGCGTCACCCCGCCCGCCGAAGGCGTGTCCAAAATAATGGCGGAGTAACCGCCATACGCGGCGGACGTGACCAACTCGTTGATCGAGCCGCTGGCTTCGGCGGGACGGTCGCCTTGCGACTCGGAGAGAATATCGGGGAAGCCCGCCAGGACATGCAACTCGCCCGCCATTTGAATGCTGGAGCGCAAGCCTTCATCGTTTGGATTCGAGATCCACGAAACGATGTTCGGCTCGGGACGCAGCCCCATTTGCAAGGGGATCACATCCGGCGCGCCCAATCCGATCAGCAGCGTTTTCAGTCCGCGCCGCGCAACGGCTTGCGCCAGCGAGATCGCGATGGTGGTGCGTCCTGTTCCGCCTGACCTGCTCCAGACCGCGACGATGCGCAGTCCGCCCGCGCCTGAGTTGCTGCGCTGCCGCCCACCCGACCAGGCGGCGGGAGAAACGGCGGAGACGGTGCGCCGCAATGCCAGCGCGTCCGCGTACGCGCGCGTCATGAAGTCCGCGATGTTGACGTCGCCAATGGAGACCGACTTCACGGATGGAATGCCTTTGAATTGTTCGATCAATTCAGCGTCCACGCCGCCCGGCGCGATCAGATAAACCGCGCCGCTGACGGAGGTCAGCGCTTCGATCAAGGGCGGCGGTCCATCGAAGACGGTCGCGTCCAACAAAATAATTTCAGGCGAGGACGCAAGTTTGGCGCGAAAATCCTGCGGGGTGTTCGCCATGGAACTCACGCGAAAGCGCGCGTCCACTTGCAAGGCTTGATACCAAGCGGTGGTGCGTTCCATATCTCTGTGCGCCAGCAACACGCTGACCGGCGCATCCTGTTGTCCGCCGCTTTGCGGGGGTTGATTCGTCCAGGTCATTTTAAGGAACCGCGACCGGCGCAACGGGCGTTGCGGGCATGGGCGTTTTGGGCGCGAGGATCAAATCCGGCAGCCACAAGCCGGGCGATGTAAATTGTTCCGCGCCAGTCTGCGGCATGAGATACAGCGTGGCGGTCGCGCCGTCGAGTCCGGACAATGCGGCGAGTAATTCCAATGCGTTCACGGAGCGCGTTTGAGAAACTCCGCCCGATGCGCTGAAATCATAGAAGATGGATTGCAGGTTGGTGGGAACGGCGAGCAGGATCGTGCCTTCGCGCGCGCGGTCGTCGGTGTTGACTCCGCTCAGCGCGCCTTGCGGCGTGGCTTGCGGAACGACGTTCGCGTCCATGTTGGCGGCGAAGCGCGGGTCAATGTAAAGCACGCGCAAGCCTTCAATCATGGTCTTTGAAAATGTGCCGCTGCCAAGATATGCGCCGTTGTCCGAGTTGCTGTGATCGGGACGCGGGGTCGCGGTTGGAACGACGATATGATCGGGCGGGGTCGCGCTTTGCCCCCAGACGTTGCCGTTCGGATAGACGCCATCGGCAGCGTACGCGCTGCTGGTAACGGCGGCGTCGGTTGCGTTGTTTGTATCTTGTTGCGGAATGGAGGCGATCACGCCCACCATCTGCCCGGGGACGAGCAGTCCCGCTACGCCGCTGGCGTCGGTGACATGCACGGCGATGGCGCGCTCGTTCTTTTCGACTGCGATCAGGTTGCCGAGTTGCGAGGCGCGGATGACGTCGCCTTGTCCGCGATCAATACGCAGCGGTTGTCCGACCAGCATGGCTTTGTCGGTGATCACGTCCACCGCCAACACATCGTCAGGCACGGACATTAGCACGAGGTCTTCTTCTTGCAGCACATGACCGGCGCGCAGGTCGTATGCGGCGGTGACGACGGCGCGCGAGGGCGCGGGACGCAGCAGAACAAGGGCGGCGATAAAGACAATCGCGGCGATGACGAGAGGAAACACTTTTTTCATAAATTACTCCGTAATTAAATGATGAA
>JAVHOY010000207.1:2725-10579 GCA_036170295.1 bacterium | reverse complement strand
CGGTTCGGTCTCTTTCATATTCGGCGGCAAATGGAAAGTCATCGTCAGCGCGGTGGCGCCGCTGAGATATTGCGAGCCAAAATAAGTCGGCGCGAAATCCCCGCTGGCATACTTGCTGTCGCCGCTATCAGGATATAAAACGCCCGTGATATTTTCAACGCGGACATGAACTGTTCCGCTTGCGCCCGCGCCGATGGTTTGCGATCCCATCACAACCGCGAAGCCCGTTCCGCTGCCTTGATAATCGCTGGTTGAAACATCCACCGCGTTTCCGTTGACGTCCGCTGCGGCATTGCTAATATCGAAGTTGCCGTTGGGCATACCCACATCCACAAAATCAATCGGATGCGAGTTTGCGCCGTTGGCGAAGACCCAGACGTAATCCAAACTTTGAGAGCCGTCCGCGTTCCAATAGACGTTTACGTCTTCCTTGTCCACGCTGAAAAGATACGAGCTCTGCGCGGAGACGTTCACAACGATTCCCAGCGTCAATAAAAGCACCAACGTAATTAAAAAGATTTTCTTCATGCAACCTCCAAAGTTTTAACTTTCAAACATTAGACTTTATCGGTAATAAGCAAAAGCAGATTTCGGGACGCTGATAAACGCAGAAAAACGCGGATTTTTCTCTTTAGAATCAGCGTAAATCAGCGTTCATCTGCGTCCCAATTTAATTTCCGATAACATCTATTCAAACGTTCAAACTTTTCTACCACTTTGGCTCTTCTGTTAATTGATAGGTCGTCCCGCAAAACGGACATTCCACCGTCGGCGCGCCCGCCAGCATTTTGATATTGTCCGCTTTCAGGCTTCCGCCGCAACTGCGACATTTCATTTCTTCGATTTTGGTTTGCGCGGGCAAATCCACTTGATAGGTGATATTTTGCGCGGCTTGCGGTTGCTTGGTTTTAATCGCCGTGACAATGAGCCAAACCGCCGCTCCGATAAGAAGCAAACTTGCCGCGCTGAATCCGACTCCATACCCAAGCCATGAACCCGCGCCTGTGTTGGAGGTCGAACCGAGAATGAGCATAAATCCATAGCCGAATAAACATAAGCCGATCAACCCCAAAATTCCGCCGCCGATGTATAAAAAAGTTTTGTTGCCCATAGATTATGAACTCCTTATCCATTGATACGGAAAGTGTAGCGCTTTTTTATATCTATGTAGCGTGTGACTTTTATCTTAATATTCCTGTTTGCCTCATTTTAAAATACAATAGAGTTATAAAATAACATCGTCATTGCGAGGGCGATCTTGCTCTTCGCCCGAAGCAATCCCCTTGTGCGAGACTGAGATTGCTTCGCCGCCAAAGAACAATATCGGCGGCTCGCAATGACGAATAGCAACGCGAAAATCAAGGTGAAAAATGACTCTTCAAGATCAATATAAAAAGTGGAAAGAAAACACGCTCAAGAAATCATTAGATAAATTTCCTGAGCGCAGGAATCGTTTTGAAACTTCATCGGGGATTGAAATGCCGCGCGTGAGTTTCTCTCACGACGCTGATTCCTACGAAGCGAAACTTGGCTTCCCCGGCGAATATCCCTACACGCGCGGAGTCCAACCCACCATGTACCGCTCGCGCTTTTGGACAATGCGCCAATATGCGGGCTTCTCCACTGCGGAAGAATCCAATAAGCGTTATCGCTATTTGTTGGCGCAAGGTCAAACGGGATTGAGCGTGGCGTTTGATTTGCCCACGCAAATTGGTTACGATGCGGATGACCCCATCGCTGCGGGCGAAGTGGGCAAAGTGGGCGTTTCGATTTCATCCATCCGCGACATGCAACAATTGTACGATCAGATTCCGCTGGATAAAGTTTCGACTTCGATGACCATCAACGCGCCGGCGGGCGTTTTGTTGGCGATGTATATCGCGGTGGCGAAGCGTCAGGGCGCGGAGATGAGCCAACTGCGCGGCACAATTCAAAATGATATTCTCAAAGAATATGTGGCGCGCGGCACATACATTTTTCCACCCGCGCCATCCATGCGACTCATCACCGACGTCTTTTCGTACTGCGCGAAGGAAGTCCCCTATTGGAATACGATTTCCATTTCGGGCTATCACATCCGCGAGGCGGGCTCGACTGCGGCGCAAGAAGTCGCGTTCACGCTGGCAAATGGGATCGCGTATGTTGAAGCCGCGATCAAGGCTGGACTGAATGTCGATTCTTTCGCGGGGCAGTTATCGTTCTTCTTCAACGCGCATAATAATTTATTGGAAGAAGTTGCCAAGTTCCGCGCGGCGCGACGCATGTGGGCGCGGATTATGCGCGAACGATTCAAAGCGCAAAAGCCTTCGTCGTGGCAATTGAGATTTCACACGCAGACCGCAGGCTCTACGCTGACAGCGCAACAGCCCGAAAATAATGTTGTGCGCGTTTCGCTTCAGGCGTTGTCCGCTGTGCTGGGCGGGACGCAATCGCTGCACACCAACTCAATGGATGAAGCGCTGTGGCTGCCCACTGAAAAATCGGTGCGCGTGGCGCTGCGGACGCAGCAAATCATCGCGTATGAATCAGGCGTCGCGGATTCGATTGATCCGCTGGCGGGTTCGTATCTGGTCGAGTATCTGACCGACGAGATCGAGAAGCAAGCGCTGGATTACATCGCAAAGATTGACGAGATGGGCGGCGCGTTGCAATCTATCGAAAAAGGTTACATGCAAAATGAGATTCAAAACGCCGCGTATGCCGCGCAACAGGGAATCGAACGCGGCGAGCAAGTTGTCGTTGGCGTGAATCAATTCCGCGTGGACGAGGTTTTGACGTTGGAACGCTTGAAGGTGAACCCCGCTATTGAAATAGGTCAGCGCGAGAAGTTGAAAGAGTTAAGAGAGAATAGAGAGCAGAGGGTAGCGGGCGAGTTGTTGGAGAAAGTAAAATCCGCCGCCAATGGAACGGATAACCTCATGCCCATTTTCATCGAGTGCGTGGAGCATGACGTGACGCTCGGCGAAATTTGCAACGCATTAAGGGATACTTGGGGAGAATACGTTGCCGAAGGATTTTAGAAGTAGAACAGACCTATTGTAAAAGTCATGAAGTCTACCGCAGAGACTCGGAGAACACAGAGGAATTTCTAAACTTGGCGAACTCTGCGGTTCAAAACATGTTTCTCTTATGCAAGAAGTCTAGTGAAAGCAAAACGTCCCTTTTGGGGGACGTTTGCTTTTGAAACTATGTTTGAATGTTTGCCTATAGAGAGGTGCCCCCACGGAGATTCGAACTCCGGTCGTGGCCTTGAAAGGGCCGCGTCCTAGGCCTCTAGACGATGGGGGCTCTTTTTTAGAGCGGGCGAATTCTATCATCCACTCTTAAGTCAGTCAAGCGATTGCCATAACAAACAGCGGCTTTCTCAAAGTAGTTAGCGTCTCCGCGACACTGCGGCTGATTGTGCGCTTATGCAAGAGGTCTATTTCGTCTCCGTCACCTTGCGGATGCCGCGCGGCTGCTCGGCGTTATAGCCTTTGGCAACGGTTAAATGATACGCAAATAATTGCGCGGGCAAAATATTGACCAGCGGCGAAAGCCACTCAGGAATTTCGGCGGGAATGGGAATGGGAGTTTTAGCAAGCGCAAGCGCTTTTGGATCGTTTGAAATCACGACGAGTTCCGCAGAAAAATCATTCCGCAGGCGTTGAATCATCCGCAGCATGGAATCAAAAACTTTGCCTTTCGACACAACCGCCATGACGGGAAATCCGCTGTTCATCATTGCAATCGGTCCATGTTGAAAATCAGCGGAAGAATAAGGCTCGGCTTTCACATAGGTTAACTCTTTGAGTTTCAACGCCCATTCAAACGCAGTCGCATAATTGAAGCCGCGTCCCAGAACCACCGTTTGATCCATGTAGCGGTATCTCTGCGCGGCTTGAGAGATAAAGTCGTTTTGCTTTAAGACCTGTTTCATCCAACCCGCGACTTTGCTTAACTCATCCCAATATTTTTTGTTTCCGCGCAACGCGGCGGAAAGCATGGCAACGGACGCCAACTCGGCGGTGTAGGTCTTCGTCGCGGCGACGGCTTTCTCCGCGCCCGCATGAATATCCAACACAAAATCCGCCGTTTGCGCGAGCGGGGATTTCGACTCGTTGGTGATCGCAAGCGTCAAGCAGTTTTGGCGCTTGCCCTCTTTTAATACGCTGACAATATCGGGCGATTGTCCCGATTGCGAAACGCCAATCACCAAAGCGTTGTTCAACTTCGGCGGGCGCTTGTAGTAAGTGAATAAGGACGGAGTCGCCAAAGCAAGCGGCAAGCCGTTCATGGCGCCGAGCAGATAATTTGCATAGCGTCCGGCGTTATCGGACGTGCCGCGCGCGGCGAGAAAGACATATTGAATATCGCGCTTTTGAATCGCGCCCGCGATCCGCTCGACTGTTTTCCTTTGCGAAGCAAGCAGACGTTGAATACATTCAGGTTGTTCGGTAATTTCGGAATAAAGACTCATGCCTCATTTTACAGCTTGACTCAAAACGCCGCTGCGAATAAAATAATTTAGTCTCGCCTAAATTAAGATTTATGTCAGCAGAAAGGAGAGCCATGCCAGAAGCCATTACCCAATCCATTCAAGATTATCTCAAACAAATTTACGAGCTCAACGAGCGGGGCGCCGCCAGCACGAACGATCTCGCCGCGCGGCTTAACATCGCGCCCGCGTCGGTGACGGGCATGTTGCAAAAACTTGCCAACTCCAAACCGCCGCTTGTGATTTACAAAAAGCATCAAGGCGTCACGCTCACAAAGAATGGCGAAAAAGCCGCGCTTGAAGTCATTCGACATCATCGCTTGCTTGAAACTTTTCTGGTCAGTACGCTTGGCTATTCATGGGATGAAGTCCATTGCGAAGCCGATAAACTTGAGCATGTCATCTCGGAGGATTTTGAAGCGCGCATGGCGAAGGCGCTGGGACATCCCACCCGCGACCCGCACGGGGAATTAATTCCGACTGCGGAGCTGACCATGCCCGCCGACGAATCGCGTCCGCTGGCTTCTTCGCGGAACGCTGAAACTGTCACCGTGAAACGAGTATCAGACGACGACCCAGTCTTGCTCCGTCGCCTGCGCGAAATTGGTCTCATGCCCGAAGCGAAAATCACCGTCAAAAGTTATTCCGAACTTGACGGCAATCTGACAATCAAAGTCGAGGGTCAAAAATCAAACGTCGTGTTGGGAACGGCGATTACAAGTCAAGTTTTTGTGGAATCGAAATAAGAAAGGATTTATATGACCGCTATAAAAAACGCTCCCGCTCCAAACCGCGAAGGCGACGCAAGCACATTGAAATCTGCTAATGAAGTATTGACTGGCACAAGCAAAAAAGGGGCGCTCGCCCGCATCCTGCCATTTTTGGGACCGGCTTTCATCGCCAGCGTAGCCTATGTCGACCCCGGCAACTTCGCCACCAATATTCAAGGCGGCGCGCAATTTGGGTACATGTTGCTATGGGTCATCGTCGCCAGTAATTTGATGGCGATGCTCATTCAAACGCTTTCCGCCAAACTGGGAATTGCCTCCGGCAGGAATTTAGCCGAAATGTGCCGCGAACAATATCCGCGCCCAGTGGCGGTGGGCATGTGGGTTCTTATGGAACTCGTGGCAATGGCAACCGATCTGGCTGAATTTTTAGGAGCCGCGCTGGGTTTCAATTTACTTTTTCATATTCCATTATTAGCGGCGGCGTTGCTGACGGCGATCACGACCTTTATTATTCTGGGTTTGGAGCGGCGCGGTTTCCGCCCTCTCGAAGCGGTTATCACGGCGCTGGTCGGCGTGATTGCCTTATGCTATATCATTGAGACTATTCTGGATCGTCCCGATTTATCTCAGGTTGCGTATCACGCCTTTGTTCCGCAATTTGCCGGGCTTGAAAGCGTTCTGCTTGCCACAGGCATTCTCGGCGCGACCGTCATGCCGCATGTGATTTTTCTGCACTCAGCGCTGACGCAAAATCGAATCCCGACAAAAAACGAGGGCGAACTCAAAAAATTGTTTCGCTTTCAATTGCTGGATGTGACGATTGCAATGGGTCTAGCGGGATTAGTCAACGGCGCGATGCTCATCATGGCTTCCTCGACATTTCACGCGCAGGGACTCACCCACATTGGCACCATTGAGGAAGCGTATCTCACCCTCACGCCATTGCTTGGGTCGGCAGCTAGCGCTGTATTTGCAATCTCACTGCTCGCTTCCGGGCTTTCGTCTTCGGCAGTCGGCACGATGGCGGGACAAGTGATCATGCAGGGCTTTATCCACCGCAGCATCCCAATTTGGGTGCGGCGCGCAGTCACTATGGCGCCGCCCATCCTTGTCATCGCGTTAGGGCTTGACCCCACAAGGACGCTGGTGCTCAGTCAGGTGGTACTCAGTTTCGGTTTGCCGTTTGCCATTATTCCGCTTGTTCAATTTACCCGCCGCAAAGATATAATGGGAGCGCTGGTCAACAAGCCCGTTACAACAATCATGGCAAGCGCGGTTGCCGCATTGATCGTAGCCCTTAATCTCTTCCTTCTTTATCAACTAGCATTTGGCGGATAACTCCATGTTCAAACAAATCCTGCTCCCCTTAGACGGTTCGCATTTGGCAGAGACAGCGCTGCCTGCCGTCTTATCTCTTTCTGAAAAATTGAACGCGCAAATCACGCTGTTGCATGTGATCGAACAAAACGCGCCTGAAGCCGTTCACAATGAACCGCATCTTTCGCATCCAGAAGAAGCCAACGCCTATTTGGAAAATCTGGCGAATCAATCGCCCCCCGCGCAGATCAAAATCAAATGGCACGTCCACAACGCGCAGGTCAAAAACGTAGCGGCAAGCATCGTCGAGCATACGCAAGAATTCAAATCCGACTTAATCGTGATGTGCGCGCACGGGCGCAGCGGAATCAACGATATGCTTTTTGGCGGAATTGCCCAGCATGTGGTCGCAAAAGGCGCGACGCCCGTGCTTCTGCTGCAACCGATGACTTCTGAACGCAAGCCGTTCAAACTCCGCCGCATCCTGCTCCCGCTTGACAGCGAATCGCTGCACGACGGAAGCTTGCCTACGGCGAAATATCTCGCCAAAGCATACGAAGCGGAACTATATCTTTTATGCGTGATTCCTACTTTTAGGACGCTCACGGGCGAACAGGCTGCCGCAAGCAGTCTGTTGCCCGCCACCGCCAACGCTTTACTGGATATAGAAGAAGAACACGCGAAAGAACATTTTCAGGGACATCTTAATGAATTGATCAAAGAAGGCTTTCGCACATCAGCGGAGATCGCGCGCGGCGACCCAGCGCAAACCATCGTCAATGTGGCGGAGCGCGGCAAAGCGGACCTAATCATACTCAGCACCCATCGCCGCGCAGGCTTGAGCGCGTTTTGGGAACGCAGCGTCGCTCCCAATGTTGTGCGGCGCACACGAATTCCGATTTTATTAATTCCATTGCAGCCTACTGATTGATTTATCAAAAAAAACCTCCGAGTTCAAAAAACTCGGAGGTTTTTTTGGTTTTACCAATTACCCGTTACGGATTGACTTGCTGATTTTGCCAACGTCCGCCGCCCATCATGCCAAAACCTTGTCCGCGACCATAGCCCGCGCCATTGTTAAAGCCATCCCCGTCATTCATCGGGCAGTTGCCGTTACCGTAGCCGCCTTGACCAAATCCGCGCGACTTCATAAAGTCCGCTTGCGCCTGCGTGATGACATTCGCTTTCACAGCCGCAGCGAGCGCGTTCGCGCGGACTTCGGTCATCACAGCGGGAAATTGCTCGGCGGTTACGCCGGCAGAAAGCGCGATGCTGTACATCGTCTCGCCCGCGTTAAGTCGCGTGTTGACGTCGTTCACGTTGAGTTTC
>JAVHOY010000207.1:0-2625 GCA_036170295.1 bacterium | reverse complement strand
GTACATCGTCTCGCCCGCGTTAAGTCGCGTGTTGACGTCGTTCACGTTGAGTTTCAAACTCTTTGCGAATTCAGTCGCCATGAAGGTATGCAACGCGCCTTGTCCGCCGCCAACAGGAGGTTGAACTCCCTGAGCAAAAACCGCGCCAACGCTGAAGACGCTGACAGCCAATACAACCAAACCCACGATCAAAATTTTCTTTTTCATTTTTATCTCCTTGTGATTCGCAGGACAATGTATCCTACGTTGCCCAAAGGATACTTTTTGAACATAAAGGTTTTATAAAGATTATGAGAAGAGCGTAATAAGGTTGAGATATTCAAAGGTGAAAGCGTTCTTGTCGTATAATGAAATTCAACTTCCAACTTTTGTAAAAGGAGAAATAAAATGGGACTCTTTGGCTTTGGCAAGAAATCAGATAAAAACACGCCCGCGCTTTCTGTGGATGAAGTCCGCGCGCGATTGCTCACCTTGAACCGCGAGACCGCCCCGTATCAAATTATTGACGGCGCTTCTCAAAAAGTAGACTTGATCGCCGAGTGGAAAATTGTGGACGCTAAATGGTACGAACTCTTCGCAAAAGCGAATCTCACAAAAGTTTTTCGCATCTACATGAAGTTCGACGCGGACAAACATCAAGTGCGCGGCAAGGATGAAGAATTTACAGTCGAATGGCGCGCGGGCGTTCCGTCGCTTTCAATCGCGGTTTCAAAATTTCAGGGACAAATGACCTCGGTAGAATTCGGCGCGGCGTACGCTTTCACCGAAGAACTCAAACCCGGTGTGGTTTATAACTATCGCTTCAACACCAATGAAATCAAAAAGCCGATTCAGGAAGCCGTCGCCGCTTGCGGCTGGGATTACAAAGGCGTGGCGTTCGGAAAGTTGTAGGAATAAAAAAGCGACAGTCATCTTAAAGGTGACTGTCGCTTTTTAACCTTCTAACTTTCTAACATTCGCTAAACCCGCAGGCGTAACACTTGCGGCAACCTTCTTCATTCACAACCGCCGCTTCGCCGCATTCGGGACATAAGTCGCCTATCTTTACGGCGGAAGGATTCTCCGCGCGATGACCGTTGCCATTTGACTTGACTTCTTCGATGACAATTCCATTTTTTTCATTCAGATATTGATCGAGAATTTGTCCAATGCCATCGGGCAATGACCGCACGCGGTTTGGACCAAACCCAAGCGAGCGTCCGCCGCCGATGCCGATCAGTTGCACGATGATCTCGCGCATTCGATCCACGGGCGCAATCGGCGAAGCCATGCGCAAGATATAAGAAATCAAACGTCCAATCGCTTCGGAGACTGCGGCAGTTTCAGAGCCAGCCTTCGCGGTATTGATAAACGCCTCAAAAGGTTGCGTCCCGCCGTTTTCGTTGATAGTGATAAACGCTTTGCCAGTCGGCGTATCAATGTTATACGTTTTGCCGGTCAGCGCTTTGGGACGCGCCTTCTTCGCGCCGTGCCACATCACAGGCGCAACAACAGGTTCGGGCGCGGATTTTTTATCCGCGGTGGCTTTCGTCTCTAACACAACTTTATCGCGCGAGCCGGTCACATAAACGGTAATTCCTTTGCAGCCGAGTTCCCACGCCATCATATAAACTTTCGCCACATCTTCTTCGGTTGCGCCTTCGTGAAAATTGACCGTCTTTGAAAGCGAATTATCCACAAAAGATTGCAATGCGGCTTGCATCATCACATGCTCTTCCGCAGAAATATCAGCCGAGACCACAAACGTATCGCGCACGGCTTGCGGAATTTCCGCGACGTTTTGACAAGTGCCGTCGTTCATCACGCGCTCGACAATTTCCTGACGCTTCTCTTCGCCCAGCCCAAGTTTTTTCAACGCCTCGTCAAAGCGCGGGCTGGCGTAAGTAAGTTTGAGATCCTTGCCGTTATCGTTCACATGGCGGATATACGCGAGCGCGAAGACGGGTTCGCAACCATAGCCCTCGCAGCCCGCGACGGTTGCAATGGTTCCCGTCGGCGCGACTGTGGTTTGCGCGGCGTTTCTAATCCCGTGATTTTTAATGCCCTTCAAGATCGCGTCCCACTTGACCTCGGGACGATTCCAATTTTTTTTATATTTGATCGGCGTCTCAGGGACTTTCCACTTCACGTCGTCCATATCGTAAATGCTGCCTTCAATGGCGGGAAAAGGTCCGCGCTCTTCGGCGAGTTCCACGCTGGTCTTCATCGCGTGATAGCGCACGAATTCCATAATCTGCGCGCCAAACTCCTGGCCTTCCTTCGAGCCGTAACGCGCGCCGACGTGATACATCAAATCGGCAAGTCCCATAATGCCAAGCCCAATGCGGCGCGCGCGATGAGCGGCTTCTTTAAGTTGAGGCACGGCAGGCACATACGCATTGGCTTCAACTACATCATCCAAAAAGCGCGTGGCGGTTACAACGCTCTGGCGCAGAGATTCCCAATCCACGCTGTTGTTCGCTCCGCAATGCTCGTTGAGATTCACAGAACCGAGACAGCAATTCTCGTATGGTCCAAGCCATTGTTCTCCACAAGGATTTGTGGCTTCCAGTTGATATAAATGCGGAACGGGATTTCCGCGATTCGCCGCGTCTAAAAATAATACGCCCGGCTCGCCGTTGTGAT
>JAVHOY010000206.1:0-10597 GCA_036170295.1 bacterium | reverse complement strand
GGGTTAATTATATTGGTAAGAATCGTGACAAATGGAACTATGCGCGTTTTGGAACTTTGTGCAATAATCTGGATAGTTTCTAAAATTTCAACGGAGGTAATATGGCTAAGATAACGCGTGAAGACGCACTCGAATATCATCGTTTGAAAGGCAAGCCCGGCAAAATTGAAGTTGTGCCGACCAAACCCATGGACACCCAGCGCGATTTGGGACTGGCATATACGCCCGGCGTGGCGGACCCGGTTCTGGAGATCGAGAAGAATCCCGAAGACGCTTACGAATATACGTCCAAGGGAAATTTGGTGGCGGTGGTCACCAACGGCACGGCGATTTTAGGTCTGGGCGACCGCGGCGCGTTGGCAAGCAAGCCCGTCATGGAAGGCAAGGCGGTGCTGTTCAAAAAGTTTGCGGATATAGATGTCTTTGACATTGAGGTGAATTCGCACGACCCTGACGAAATTATCAAAGTGGTCGCGGCGATCTCTCCGACTTTTGGCGGGATCAATCTCGAAGACATTAAAGCCCCCGAATGTTTTTACATCGAAGAAACTTTAAAAGGCATGTTGAATATCCCCGTCTTTCACGACGACCAGCATGGCACGGCAATCATCTCCTCCGCAGGGCTGGCAAATGCGTTGGAAGTCGTCGGAAAAAAACACAGCGAAATTCGCATTGTCATTTCGGGCGCGGGCGCGGCGGCAATCTCTTGCGCGGAGTTGGCGATCAAATGGGGCGTGAAGCGCGAAAATATTATGATGTGCGACAGCAAAGGCGTGATTTACAAAGGTCGCAAGGAAAACATGAATAAATACAAGGAACGCTTCCTTGCGGATACGGATGCGCGCACACTGGCAGACGCGCTGCGCGGCGCGGATGTTTTCTACGGCTTGTCGGTGCCGAATGTGTTAACACCGACGATGATCAAGACCATGGCGAATGACCCGATTGTGTTTGCGATGGCGAACCCTGACCCGGAAATTACGCCTGAATTGGCGAAGGCTTCGCGCAGCGACGTCATCATTGCGACGGGACGTTCTGATTATGCCAATCAGGTCAATAACGTGTTGGGCTTTCCGTTCATTTTTCGCGGCGCGTTAGATGTGCGCGCGAAGCAAATCAATGAAGAGATGAAGTTCGCGGCGTCGAAGGCGTTAGCCGCGCTCGCAAAAGAAGATGTGCCAGATTCAGTGATCCGCGCGTATGGCGGCGAGGCGATTAAGTTCGGGCGCGAGTACATCATCCCCAAACCGCTCGATCCGCGTGTGTTGTTGTGGGAAGCGCCCGCTGTCGCTGAGACGGCGATGAAGACTGGCATGGCGCGCAAGAAAATTGACATGGACGAATATCGCGAGCAGTTGGCGTATCGTCAGGGCAAGGGCGAGCGCATTCGCTACTTCTTCCAGAACAAAGCGCGTTCTTCAGGCGGCACAAAGCGCATCGCATTTGCGGAAGGCGAAGAGCAGAAGATTATTCGCGCCGCGTATCAAATTCAGGAGGAAGGCATTGCCGCTCCTATTTTGATCGGGCGCAAACGCGAGATCGAAGAAAAAATAAAAAATCTTAGCATTGATTACAAGCCTCAGATCGTTGACCCGGACGCTTTCGGCAAGTTAGACGCTTACACTAAAGGTTTCTACGAAATTCGTCAGCGCAAAGGATTGACGCTGAACGACGCGGCGAAGAAGGTCAAAGACCCAAATATTCTTGGCGCATTGATGGTAAAGATGGGCGACGCGGACGCTTTTATTTCTGGACTCACTTACGATTACCCCGATGTGATTCGCCCCGCTTTGCAAGTGCATGGCACGGCTCCCGGCGTGGCGCGCGCGGCAGGCGTTTACATTATGATTTTCGATGAGAAGGTTTTCCTCTTCACCGACGCGACCGTGAACATTGACCCGACCGCCGAAGACCTCGCGGATATTGCCGCTCTCGCAGCGGATTATGCCAAGAAGTTGGAGATTGACCCGCATGTCGCGTTCCTCTCCTTCTCAAACTTTGGTTCCACGCCGCATCCGCTTTCGGACAAAGTTCGCAAAGCCGTTGAGTTGATCAAAGCGCGCCGACCCGATTTGCGTGTGGACGGCGAAATGCAAGCCGACACCGCCGTCGTTCCAGAGATTGCGGAAGAACGTTATCCGTTTAGCGCGGTGAAGGACGCGAATGTGTTGGTCTTCCCGTCGCTTGAATCCGCGAACATCGCGTACAAATTGCTTTCAAGATTAGGCAATGCAAAAGCGATTGGTCCCATTCTGCTCGGCATGGGCGCGCCCGTTCATGTATTGCAAACAGGCGATGACGTCAACGCCATCGTGCAAATCGCTTCTGTGGCTGTGATGGATGCGATGGGACGCGGAAAGTAAACCCATCCTCAGTAAACGGGAATTGAAAACGACCTTGAGTTTAGGCTCAAGGTCGTTTTTTGTTTTATACTCGGACGAGTGAATACAATGCGTAAATTCTTTTCCAATTCCTATTTGCTTTTCGCGTTATTTTTTATTCTAGGAACAAGCGTCGTCGTTCTCTGCGGCGTATATTCTGAATTTCACGCGCAAGGCAACGATTTCTGGACAGTTCTTTTTTATGGGCGCAATATAACTTGGGCGCGCAAGGAATCTTTATACAACGGCTTTTATCCTTTTGGCTACGCTTTTCTAATCGGACAACTCCCTTACACTTACGCGATTCAACTTGCTTACATTTTCAACGCGATTCTCGCGGGGCTATTCGTCGCTTCCGTTTCGAGTTTGATTGCGGCGCGAGGTTCGCTGCCCGCCACGCTGCTGGCGCTTGCGTTTTCCATTTCTGAACCCATGATCTTTCAGTACGCCAATACGCCCGGTCCAGATATTGGCGCCGCCGCGTTTCCCGCTTTTGCCGTTTATCTTTTATGGAAAGATTCTTTCGCGGAAGAACATAACCCGAACTGGAACATTCTTGCGCCATGGATTGGCGCTTCGCTCGGATTAGGATTCCTCTGGCGCGCGCACGTTGTAGTGTTGGCGGTTATTATCTTAATCCTTGCGGTCGTATTCCGCATCTTGCCTTCGCTTTCGGCAAATCTCAAAATGATTGCGGCGTTCCTTGCGGCAGTTTCAATCCAAGTTTTTGTAAATTTAATCTCTGGTCACGCAGCATTTGAAACCGCGCAATCTTTCAACGTCTATAAATTTTTATACGGCGTGAATTGGGTTCGCACGCCCACTCCCGCAGAGATGGTCGGCTTCTCAGTTTGGAATGAGATTGTCGGCAAACCGTTGTTTGTGATCAGCGCAGCGCTGCCTTATCTTAAGTATTTGCTTTCGTATGCCCTGCCAAGCGTCGCTTGTTTTGTGATCGCCCCAAAAGGGGCTTTGAAACGCTTTGCGCTTTTCTCCTCTTTATCAATCGCGATTTACGCCTTTCCGCTTTCACTGGGAGACAGTCCGCGCGCGCCCTTGCCAATTTTAGGGCTGTATCTTTCATCGTTCGTTTTGCTGTTCATTGCAGCGACCGAGCGCCTCAGCCGCATTCGGCGGATATATCAATTAGCGCTGATTGTTTTGAGCGTTTCCTTGATTTATCAATGGGGAACATCCGATTACGATTACATCTCAAAAAACCGAGCCAGTCACCGCGCGTTTTTGGCGATTGAACGCGTTTTAGTTTCGCATGGCATGAAATCGCCCAACGAAGTGTTCTCCAATAAATATCAGTTCTACCTGCCTAGCCGCCCGCCGTATCTTCCGCGCCAGATCAACAGCTGGTCGCAAGATTGGTTCTGGGGATTTTCAGAACAATACCCGCTCATTCCCAATGCTTCATGGGAATCTTTTAGAAGCGCCAGCATTAAACAGGGAATTAAATTTCTCGTTCTTTCGCCGACTGCCGCGCAGCAAGGCGATTTCTTCTCCGCAATTTACGGCAATCAATTTGACAGGAATAAAATGGGAGTCGAATTCGTCGCGGAACGGGTTAACATGCGCATCTATCAATTCATCCCCTGAGGTTTCCGCGCCTTTTCACTCCGTGAAATCTGTGGATTAAAAAACTGATATTGAGAATTGCTGTTGCAACTTATTACGAGACATAGTAAACTATTCGTCATGAAATTCAAACTCGACTTCCCGATGGCGCTAATGACCATGGCAATGCAAATGGAAATATCTCGCCGCGTCTGGATAGCGCTTTAGGGTTTTACACCTGAATACAACGGGCTGTCCATCACGCGGACAGTCCGTTTTTGTTTTTGCCTACGGCATTGATAGTTGACCGTTAACCGCCAACCACTGATACGGAGTTCACCATGACCGAAAATATACTCATCGCAGTCGCCTGGCCCTATGCCAACGCGGAAATTCATGTAGGAAATCTGACGGGCTCGCATTTGCCCGGAGATATTGTCGCGCGCTATCATCGCCTGAAGGGCGACAACGTGCTGATGATCACTGGCACAGATTCGCACGGCACACCCGTGACCATGAGCGCGGATAAACTCGGCAAGCCGGTTGAGGAGGTTTACAAGTCGTATCACGAAGGCTTTATCGAACTGTTCAAGCAGATTGGCATTAGCTATGATTTATACACATCCACGCACACCGAAAATCATTTCAAGGTTTCGCAGACAATGTTCCTTGCTTTGCAGAAAAATGGATTTCTTTTCACCAAAGTCGAGCCGCAATGGTTTTCGCCCGGATTGAAAAGATTTTTGCCTGACCGCTATATTGAAGGCACATGCTACATCTGCGGAACCGAAGGCGCGCGCTCCGATCAATGCGACGCTTGCGGCAATGTGCTCGACCCCACGAAACTTGTCAATCCGAAATCAAAAGTCGCGGGCGATACATCTTCGCCTGAGTTGCGCGACACCGAACATTTTTATATTGACTTTTCCAAACTTGAACCCGACGTCAAAAAATTCCTAAACGAACGCGCGAGTCACATGCGCGATACGGTGCTGGGCGAATCCCTGCGCAAGATCGAAGCCGAAGGACTCAAGCCGCGCGCCATCACCCGCGACCTTGATTGGGGCATTCCCGTTCCCGTCGCAGGTTGGGAAGGCAAATGTTTGTACGTCTGGTTTGAAGCGGTGATTGGGTATCTTTCCGCGCCGATTGAGTGGGCGCAAATTTCAGACGATAAAGAAGCATGGCGCAAATGGTGGACAAATCCCGCGGCGAAGCAATTGCATTTCATCGGCAAGGATAATATTTTCTTCCACACATCTTTGTGGCCCGCCGAGTTGATGGGAGTCGGAACTGCGTTCATGGAAATTTTCGCGGGCGAGAAAGTTCCGCTCACGCTGCCGTACGATGTTCCAGCGAATCAATTTATGAATCTCGAAGGGAAGAAAATCAGCGGCTCGCGCAATTGGGCGATCTGGGGACGCGACGCGCTGACGCGATTCGACCCGGACGCGCTGCGTTATTATCTGACCGTGAATATGCCCGAAGCGAAGGACAGCGATTGGGATTGGGCGGAGTTTGTGGCGCGCAACAATAACGAGCTGGTGGCGACGTGGGGCAATCTTGCGAATCGCGTGTTGGCGTTTTGTTATAAGAATTGGGAAGGGTCCGCGCCGAATGTGAATGAGTTGCGCGACGCGGATAAAGAATTGCTGGCAACCATCGAAAACGGATTCAACGTCGTCGGCGCGGAACTCGAAGCCGCGCGTCTGCGCTCTGCATTGAGCGAGGCGATGAAACTCGCCACCGTAGTCAATCAATATCTCGATGTTAACGCGCCGTGGTCCGCCATCAAGACCGATAAAGACGCGGCTGGCAAAACCGTATACACCGCGTTGAAGGCGATTGATTCTCTTAAGATAATCTTCTCGCCGTTTTTGCCGTTCACTTGCGAAAAACTAAACGGCTTCTTCGGTTATGAGACCGCGCTCTTCGGCGAACAATTCACCGAGACCGTGAAGGACTCTCTTGGCGAGCATACCGTATTGAGATACCGCAGGGGCAAGGCTGAGACTCACTCGCAATGGAAACCCAGCGAGTTGAAGCCGGGACAGAAGTTGAATCAGCCCGCTCCGCTGTTTAAGAAATTGGATGTTGAAGTGATTGAAGATGAAAGGGAAAGGTTGGGAAAGTAAATCAAAACTCGGACGTCGTAACGGCGTCCGAGTTTTTTTTACCAAAGCGGAAAACCAATTAACTTTACCAGCCAAGTTATCATCGGCGGATAGATTTGCAAACCAATCAACGCGACGATGATTCCCAAAATTGCGCCCGCGACAACATCCGAAAGATAATGCACGCCCATTGCCACTCGCGCCAACGAAACGAGCGGAGACCAAATCCACAGCAGAACAATCAGCCAGATGGGCGCAAGCGGCGCGGCAACGACTGCGATCAAAAACGCGCGCGCGGCATGTCCTGATGGAAATGAATGCGGGTCGGTGTTGCGGTAAATTCCGCCCCATTCGCCTTGCGGTCTTTCGCGGCGTATCGTAAATTTGAGCGCCAGCACAACGCCCGCGAGTCCCAATATTCCAAAGAATTCAACGACTTCCCATTGCTTCCATGACGGCGAACTAAAGAACCAGCCCAAAATTAACGCGGCTGCCCAAAACCATGAATCGCCCGAATGCGCGAAGAAGATTGCGACACGCCGCAAAACGCCCGGCTTTTCGGCAACGCGCAGTTGATCGGAGAGTCGGGCGTCCAGTTCAAGTAAGGAACGAAAACTCATTTTCGTTTGGCTTTCGCTTTTTCAGCGGCTTTGGCTTTTGCCGCGAGATTTTTCTTTTCGGCGGCAATCTTGCGCTGTCGCGCTTCCATATCTGCGCGCATGATTTCCAATTGATGCGGCTTGTCCACATCCATGCACGGCTCGGCTTGATCCCAAACAATTGCGCGTCCTTTGATGCCGATGCGGCTGCAAGCGCGCTCCACCAATTCATCCAATGTGAATTGACGCATCGCCAGTTGAAACAACGTATCCCAACCAATGACCGCCGCTTGCTTCAACGGACTCTTGCGATTGCCGATCAACTGTTCCCAAGTATCGAGATGCTGAGTCACTTGGTTGACGTGGATGATATTAATATCCGCGCCGCAGACTTGCATATCTTTCAACTTTGTGTAGGTTCGTTTGGATTCGGGATAACGCGACTCCATCACTGCGCGCGGACAAACGCCGTAGTACATTTCGTCGCGGGTTTCCATCGCGGTCTTGGCAAGCCAATCCACCATTTTGCCTGTCAGCGCGGGAATGTCGGACGAGACAATGAAAACGTATTCGCTTTTCTTATCGAGTTCAAGCGATTTATTCACGCCCGTCACGATGTTCGCCAACATGCGTCCCTGATTTGAAACGTAATGCAAAGGCTTCTTGCAGGTCAATCCGCTTTTGGGCGACAAGCCGACGACGATCACATTCCGCACAAATTTTGAATCGCCGAGCGCGTCCAAAATCCATTGAACCATCGGCTTGCCCGCCACGTCAATCAGCGCTTTTGAATCGCCGACGGAGTACGCATACAAAGGCTCGCCGGGCAGTGGAATTCCGCCGGCGGTTACGATCGCGTCCATCATTTAATTCAACTCCTGTAGTTGCGGTTCAAATTTAAGTTGATCCAACATTTCGGATAATTCCGCCCACGTCAGCGGACGGTTCTTGCCGGCGATGGCGACCAGCGCGGCTTCCATCATATTTGTGCCGAAGGAGCGACCTTCAATTACGGGCGTGGTGGTGACGAGATATTTCACGCCCGCCTTGCGAAACTCTTCCGCGTTTTCGGCGGTGGTTGTGTTGGTAACAACGATTTTTCCTTCTAACGTATCGGGCATGAACCTGTGGATGAGATGAAAATCGCCGGCGATGACGGTTGCCCAATCGTAATATTTTCCCCATTTGGGCGTGCGCTTTTCCTGCTTTTCGCCGAGCGGATAAATCCATGAATAGGGCAAGCGTCCGGCAATCGGCATCAGCAGCGCGGCGAGAGTCTTAAGTTGATTGAGCGAATGAATGGCAAACGGCATATCCAACCCAAACATCAAATCGCCGAAGACGGTTTCATAGCCGCCATCTACAAACGCTTTCGAGAGTCCCCAACGGTCAACGCCTGCGGTCATCAGCGTTTTGCGTCCGCGCGAATTAAGATAATCGCCAATTTTTTGATTCATAAACGCGGGGGCTTTGTTTTCGAGCGTGTTCTTTAATCCTGTGCCGTCTACCAGCGGAGTCTTTTTGACGTAGCGCACCATTGGCAGCACTGAATAAAATGGATACCATTTTCCGTCGGTCATTGCGCCCAGATCGCCGCCGCCGACACCGAAGGCGTCTACTGTGCCGTCAAGTTCCTTGTATTTCAAAGCGGCGGCTTCTATATCGCCGTCTGTGCCGATGCGTTCAATGCTGATTTTTTCGCCGAGTAAAGTGACTTCAACAGCCTTATTGCGTTTAGACGAACCGATGCTAATACTGACTGCGCGTTTCATAAGATAATCCTCCGAGAATGAGATATTTCCAGTTATAACACGAATTAAAAACGCCATAGAGACGTTGCACGGCAACGTTTCTACTACATGGATTTCGCGCGCGTCGCCATTTGATTGCGGAGATGTTTCGTGTCTTCGTCAATCGTGAAGATCGCGCCGAGATAGAAGAAGAAGCACAAGCCCCACGCCACCGTACAGATGAGCAGGATCGCGGTCTTCAAATCAAACGCGTCTGCGATGAGTCCCGTGATGATCGGCGCTGAGATCGCGCCCGCGTTCTCGATAAAATATTCCACCGCCTGCGCCGTCGAGCGGACTTCCGGCACGGTCACGTCGTACACAGTGGCGACCACGTTCGCGGATGAAAGCGGCATGAAGATGGCGGTCAGACACATCAGCACAAAGAATTGATTCTTCGCTTCGATGGGCGTGGTCAATGCGAGGTACATAAAAATCGCGCCGAGCAAAACTCCCGCGCAGGAAACAATGATGCGTCCCTTATTCGTGCGTTTGAAAGCCATATCGCCGAGCGCGCCGCCCACAAAATATCCCGCCGCGAGGATGAGAATGACGGGAGCCATTGTCATCAAAATTCCGTTCGCGTCGTAGCCGCGTTCTTTTTCAAGATAGCCGAAAAAGAAAAACGTAATCACATTCCACGGAAACACGCCCGCGAAGCCTTGCAGGAAAATAAACCACATGGTTTTCTTTTTGAAGATTTCCTTCGCTTCGCTCCACGAGAATTTGAAAGTTTGCATTTCGGTCATACTTTCAAATTCAGGTTCGGCTTGTCCGCGCGGCATTTCTTTGATTCCAAAATAAATAACGATGGCAAGGATTAATCCGAGCGAGCCTGTGATGTAAAACACCGAACGCCAACCGCCGATCAGCGGAGCGACCATCAGCGCAAGGATCATGCCGATCAAATAACCGAGCGGCTGCGCGAGCTGCAAAATGCCGAAAACTTTTCCGCGCAGGTTGGGACCGAAATAATCCGCGACCAATGTGTATAAACCCGGATAGGATGAATCATCAATGCCGGTAGATGCGCGCGTGACGAGAAATCCGCCGAAGGTATGCACGATGGCGTTCATCCATGTGGTTGCGCCCCAAATAAGCGACGCGAGCGAGATCAATCTGGCGCGCGCGTAACGGTCATACAAATATCCCCAGACAGGGTAAAGAAGCGTGGCGACGAGCAGCGCGCCCGAATTGACCAGCCCCCATTTTTTATTATCCAACCCAAACTCGTCGCTGATTGGCACTTGCAGCGAGCCAATCATTAACTTGTCGGTTTGATGCAGCAACATAAAAAAGAAGAAGACAACGATCACGAACCAGCGATAACGCGAATTTTCTTTGGACATGAGCGACCTCCGTTAGCCTTTGTGTTTGAAAAATTATTTGCGTATCTGCCGCAGAATCAAAAAAGACGCGCCTTGAATAGTCAGCGTTGCGAGCGTTGCCGCGCTAAATGAAACGGCTAAACTTGAATTTTCAATCAACAATCCCAAGACAAGATAAAACCCCGCGAAAGAAAACAAGCCGAGTATCAAACCGCGCAAAACGTTTGTCGCGCTTGCGGCGCCTTGATGACGATGCGCGAAGACGGTCAGAATGCTGATATAGAGCGGGATGGTGGTGAGCAATCCCGTCAGCCGCGCGCCGATATAAGGCGCAATTCCCGTGATGAGCAGAATAAAACTCGCGCCGATCAAAATGCGGAAGGGAATATCCCATTTGCTTTGGGGCGCGCTGATTTGCGCGAATGGTTGTTCGGGGATGAATTGCAAGCCGATAAAAATAACGGCGATCACGCAAAAGAAAAGCGGAATGAAAGGGATGACAAAATTTTGCAAAGCCGCAGTCATCGCGGCAAAAACCAGCAGGCTTGTCAGGATTGAAGTTGCCCAATTAAATCGTTTTGCCATCCAAGCGTAAGCGAGCGAAAATGCAACCAGCGAAAAGCCGCCGCTCAACGTGCCGCGAACGGTATCGAAAGCGAAGGCGCGATCATGGCTGAGCGCAATGATCAAAGCGACAGGACCCGAAGTCAGCGGAAGCGCCACCAGCCAGCCGCTGACCGCCGATCCCCATTTGCGCCCGGCGAGACTGGCGGAGCCGATAATAATGGGGGCGAGAATTAATTTGAGCGCGAGAAGGTTCAT
>JAVHOY010000205.1:0-10614 GCA_036170295.1 bacterium | reverse complement strand
TAAGTATTTTGTTTGACTTTTCGTTACGAAAATTGTACACTAGACGAAATCACCTTTTGTAGTTGGAGGAAGACAATGTTTCAATTTGTGATGCGTTCAGGACCTACCCCCGGCGCCGCTTATCCGCTTGAAAGCGACCAGCTCACTATTGGGCGCGACGCCGTCAACGGCGTTGCGATTAACGACGCGGAAGTCTCGCGCAAACATGCGCGCCTTTCTTTTCAAGGCGGCAAATATGTGATCGAAGACCTCGGCTCAACCAACGGCACCTTTGTAAACGGACAGCGCCTTTCGGGTCCCGTCGTGCTGAAGCCCGGCGACGTGGTTTCTCTCGGCGAGCAAATTGTGTTGATGTACGATGCAATCAACCTGGACCCCGGCGCAACGATGGTCGCGGCGTCGCACAACTCTGCCCGCGTAAATTCGCCGCGCGCTGCGCAACCTGTTGTCGCATCCGCGCCGCCTGCTTACGCTCCGCTGCCAGTCGCTCCGTCTCATTATTCTGGCGTCCCCGCTAAGAAGAGCAACTCCACAATCATCATCGTCATCGCGGCTGTTGTCATTTTTGTGTGCCTATGCGGATTAACTTTGGTGATCGTAGACGCGACAAAGAGTTGGTGCGTATTCCCGTTCAGCATCCTCGCGCGGATGTTGGCTGGCGCGGGCGCTTGCCCGTAATTTATTTTCGCGCTTGATCAAAACCCGCGAGTCAAATCGCGGGTTTTTTATTCCATGTTGTAAAATCGCTTATCTTTGATAGAATCAAAGTCGTCGCGATTCTGAGACCCAATCCTCCTGATTGAGAAATCCAAAACTGGAATGACTGCATGACCGAACAACTCCCAACCCAAAATTCCCCCGCATGGGGACAAAACACAAAACTTGTCATCGCGTTGACTATCGTGATCATTATCGGCGCGCTGTTTGTGAATTTCCAATTCATCATCAGCCCGTTGTTGATCTCCCTGTTGTTGGCGTATTTGCTTCATCCGCTGGCGGGTTTCCTACACCATAAATTGCGATTCTCGTGGGGCGCTTCTGTCGCGTTGATCTATTTCCTGTTTGTGATCCTGTTGCTCAGTCTGCTCACATGGGGCGGAGTCAGTTTGGCGCAGCAGGGACAAGGCGTCATCTCCATCTTGCAAGATGGACTGACCGCTACGCCGCAATTCATTCAAGAATATTCAGGCAAGGTCTATAACCTTGGTCCCTTCGCAATTGACTTCCGCACAATTGACCTCAACGCCATCAGTCAGCAAGCGCTGAATATGGTGCAACCGCTATTGAGTCAAACAGGCGCGTTGCTCGGCTCGCTCGCAGGCGGCACAGCCAGTTTTCTGGGCTGGACGATTTTTGTCATCTTCGTTTCATATTTTGTGGTCGCTGAAAGCGACGGTCAGCGAAGCAAAATTATTACTGTGGATATTCCCGGCTACACTCACGATATTGAGCGCCTCTCGCGCGAACTCAGCCGCATTTGGAACGCTTTCATGCGCGGACAGATCATCATTTTCTTTATAGCCGTTCTCATCTATTCAATCGTTCTGGAAACGCTCGGCGTGAGCTATGCCGTCACGCTTGCATTTCTCGCGGGGCTTGCGCGTTTTCTTCCCTATGTGGGTCCCACCGTCAATTGGGTCATCCTTATCCTCGTTACATATTTTCAAGAATATCATCTATTGGGCATGTCGCCTTTTTATTACACGCTGCTTGTCTTTGCCGTTGCAATTATTGTTGACACGATGATTGATTACATAATCACGCCGCGCATTTATTCCGACGCGCTCAAAGTTCACCCCGCTGCGGTTCTCGTCGCCGCCATCGTCGCCGCCACTTTATTTGGATTGCTCGGCGTTGTCATTGCCGCTCCCATTCTCGCCTCCGCCATGCTATTATGGAGATATGTGATGCGAAAGATGCTGGACATTAACCCCTGGCTTCCCGAAGACGATCAACGCCCCGCGTCGCCCTCGCTCTTCGATGCGCTTCGCCGCGTCTTTCTTAAATTCAAATTGAATCCAAAAACCCGAAACTGAATCAACCCCCGCAGCGCCACATTTGCGTCGCGTTGCGTAATATATCTAAAGGAGAATCTAATGAGCAAAAATAACGACGAACCTGTAACCGCCACCATCGCCGAAACCGAGAACTTTATCGCATGGAAAGCCGAAGAACCCGACGGCGAAACCACCTACCACGTTGAATTGAGCAACGTCACCGTTCATTTCTTTGAGGAAGAGTGGGCTGAATTCCTCGAACTCGTCCGCATGTTGAAGTAGTCAGGTTTGAGTAAGTCGGACGCCAATCCGACTTACTTCTTTTTACCTACATGAAAGTATTTCCCAAAATTTTTATTTCCGCTTTGCTGGCGTTTACGCTGACGTTTGCGTTCAACTTTTTCTTTCTCGCATTATCCGAACGTCCATTCATAGATCAAATTTTGCTCACGGCATTTTCCGCCGCCGCGCTGGGATATTTGATCTTTTCGCTGTGGGGAATTTCGCTCAAAATAAACTTGCCCCGCATTGCGTTCTCGTCAATTGCATCTTTTGTTAAAGAGAACGCGCAAGGCGTCGCGCTGGCGCTGATCTTCTTCGCCGTTTACACATTCATCGGCTTGCGGATTAACTTCGCCGACAGAGACACCACCGATAATTTTCTCTCCGCAGACAATTATCCGTGGATGCAGCGCATCTCCGCGCCCGACGGCTTCAAAAACGAAATGCGCGCGCCGCATCCGTTTGCCTATTTTATTTTTCGTCCACTTGGCGCGGCGCTGAATCTGTTTACGCAAAATCCGCCGCTTTCAGCCATTCTGCTCAATACATTCGCGGGCGCGCTGTGCGTTCTTTTTGCATGGATGTTTATCAAGCGTCAATTCCAAGATTCGATCTATGCCTTTTTGATCGCGTCGTTGCTGGGATTAAGCGCCGCGCATATCTTTTTTGGCTCCGTCGTCGAGACGTATATCTTCTCCGCCGCCGCGATGATGGCTTTCTTTCTTTTGCTTCAATCTCAAAAGAAATCAACAAACTCGCTGGTCAGCGTCAGCCTGCTTACGTTTGGAATCACGCTCACCAATTTTGTTCAGAATTTTATCGGTTTTGTTGTTCAAACCCTAAAACTTTCCCGTAAAAATTTTTGGGATTCTATAAAAGAAATTTTCCGCTTTACTGGTTTAACGCTTTCCTTCGGCGTTGTTTTGAGTGTGCTTCACGCTGCGGTATACCCAACCAGCAAATTGTTTTTTCTGCTCTCCGGCGCGCAAGCCGAACAGAATTTTGAATATTCAATTTTTCAAGAACCTACATGGCGGGCGATTGGGCGCGTCATCCTGCTTATTCGCACAGTCTTTCTGTACGCCGTCGTCGCGCCTAAACCCTATGTGTTTTCAAAAGAGGTTGGCGGAACTTTTCCGCGCTTCAATTTTTTCAAGATCGTGCCCGGCACATTCTCTTACAGCGCATACAGCGGGCTGGGAAATATTCTTGTCGTCGCGTGGGCGCTTTTATTGCTGGCGGCAGGCGTGATGTTTATTGTGAATCTCATCCGCGCAAAAAAAACGGATCTGTCCCTTGCTTTCGCGCTTTGCGTTTTGTTCAATTTCATTTTGCATATCAATTACGGTTACGAGCTGTTTTTGTATTCGCCCGATTGGACATACGCGCTGATTTTTTTCGTCGCGTTCGCGTTCGCGCCGCTGGCTAAGAATAAATTCTTTCAAGCCGCGCTGTTTATCTTTTTGATTCTGCTGGCGTACAATCAATTTCAATTTTTCAAATTTATCTTTGACGCCATCGCGCCGTTTGTGGGTAAGGGATGATTTCCATGAAGCGCCGCGCTCCTTTGATCTTAAAGTTTTTGTTGGCAACTACCATCGGCTTAATCTTGGCTTTGGCTTTTGCGTTTCCCTATTTTGCCAATACAACTTATACCCTGCTGGATAAATTCGCCCTCGTCGCTGTTCCCGCCTTTTCGTTGATTTGCGTTTTCTACTATTTTTTCCCATACGTTGAAAAAGAAATGAAGCGGATTGACCTTCCCGAAACAATTCGCGCGAAAGAACATTACCGCTTATTGCTGGCTTGGTCGCTGGGCGGCGTCCCATCTTTTTTTGTAACCGCTTTCTTTAGCAATTTTTACTCTGACCTTTATCAAGTTTTTTTTCTGGCTTTCTTTTCGTTTTTGACGTTTGACGTTTTGTTTTACTATGCGATCGGCAGGTTGAAACGTTTTACGCAAACATCTCCGGCGGATTTTTGGATCGCGTCATTTTTGTTCGCGCTTATCATTGCCTTTCAGATTATGTTTTTCAGAATGGGGATTCAATTTCCAGAATTATTCAACGCTGATTTTTTTCTGCTTATGGGACGGGAAGTCGTTGCGTTTATTTTCGCTGGCGTTGTTTCGCTTCCGTTTCTTGCGTGGATTTTGTGCCGCCTGAAAGAACCAGATTTGTACCGTATCATCGCTCAAAATAAATTTGCGAACTTTGTCCGCGAGAATTTATCGGGGCTAACGCTCTCTGCTTTGTTTTTTGGATTATATATTTTAATCGGCTCGGTTTTGAACCATCCGCGTTTTGACGTGGACGATATATTTTTCGACTCGGATGGATTCATCTGGCGTTATCGTCTCACCACCGAACATTGGCAGGATTTTTATTGGCGCTCGGTTCATCCGCTCGCGTTGTTGATCCTCAGACCGCTTGTTAATTTTATTTCAATGTTTTTGAACGGCGACTTGCCTTTCGCGGCAATCATCCTGACCGCGTTTGCGGGCGCGGCGTGTGTGTTTCTCGCGTGGATGTTCATGAAGGGCGTGTTGGAAAACGAGCCCTCCGCGTTGATCATGGCTTCGCTGTTGGGGCTGTCCGCTTCGCATTTATTCTTCGGCTCGTTGATTGAGACTTATATTTTTCTGGCAGCCGCGACGCTTCTCTTTTTTGTGTTGATGCAAAAAAAGAATCAATCTCTGCCGCTGTTGATTTCTGTGGGCGTTGCAACGATGGGCATTACGCTTACGAATTTCGCGCAGACCGCCATCGCCATGTTTGGCGCAAAGCCCGATATTAAGTTCATGTTCAAATATGCGTTTGCGGTTATAGCGCTTGTGGTTTCGCTAACGCTGGTAAGCAACGTGCTTTATCCGAATGCCGCCCCATATTTTTTCGTCCCATCCAGTTTTCGCGCGGAAGAACAAAACGTTCGCGCAATATCCATGAACCGCGCGCAGGCGTTGATTCGCGCGTTTGCGTTCAACAACATCGCCGCGCCGACTCCGTTGACGGCGCATAAAGATATTCCTTTCACGCAATTCCGCTTTTACCGCGCCGAAGATTACAAACTCAGCAGGTACAGTACGCCGCTGCAATCCGCTGTCGAACGAATCTGGTTTGCGTTTTTGATTGCCGCCGCAATCTTCTTCGTCAAGGATTTTAAATCTCATCCGCTGAGTTTGACGCTTTCCCTGACGGGCTGCATACTGCTCAATTTAATGATTCATCTTCGGTATGGCAAAGAATTATTTCTCTACTCGCCAAACTGGACGTATGCCGTTGTGTTATTGCTTGGCATTTCGTGGAAGAGTCTTCTTCAATACAAATGGTTTCAAATTGCGCTGAGCGCTTTTTTGCTTTTATTGATCTTGAATAATATCGAATTGTTTCGCGCAATCATGCAAGTTTCAGCGCCGTATATTAAGTAATTATTTCTTCGGCAAATAGACTTCAAACTTATCGAACTGTCTGCTTTTGTATTCAATGGTTTTGTCGGGCGGAGTTTCTTTCAAAAGCAAAATATACGCGGCGTTGAGATCGTCGGCGCAGGCGGCGAGCGTGAAGTGATACCGTCCAATTTCACGCGGCGTGCGCGCTGGGTCGGCGGGGTCGGCGGGGGAAATCCACACGAGGTTGTGAATATATTCCAATGGATTTATTTTTTGCGTGAACAGAACATAAATATACATCGAGTAAGTTGACTCGGTGAAGCAGATTGAAGATTTGCTTTTCCCAGTCGCGTATTCCACCGCGGGAATGACGCCTGAGTTGAAGACGCTGCCCGCGCGTTTTTGATAATCCTCCCCATGATATGCCAGCGTGAAAAATATAAATCCGATGGATAACGCCGCGACTGAAACTGCGAGCGCATATTTCACGCGCTGATCTAATTCAAAGACGAAGAGCGCGACGCAAAGCAGAATGGGCGTGAAGATAAAATTGAGACGCGTGAGATTCGTCGGGTGGATGATTCCTATCGCGATGGAGGAAAGTATCCACGCTAAGAGAAGTTCGCGTTGCGTTTTGTTTTCAGGATTCGATTTGAGCGGCAGAATCAACCACAGCGCGCCGATCAATGCGAAGGGGAAGGTGATCGCATAGAAGTATCCAAACGGCGCGACAAAATTCCACGGGAAGGCGTCTTCCTGCGACCATAAAAGTTTTAGCATGACGCTGATGTTTTCAGCCATTGCTTGCAAGGGAGAATTGCCGAAGACCGCCGCCATCGCTTCGTATCGCGCTTGCACAGGCATGCGCGGAATAGTGACGACGCCCAAATGAATCGCGTTGAGTTGAAAAGTATTGATGAGAACGAATAATACAATCGGCAGCGCGATGACTGCGAACACAGTCAAGCCGACGAGGGCTTGTTTGAGCGTGATTTGTTTTGCGTAAATCAAAATGGGAATTGTCAGCAAAAGAAAAAAAGGAACGCCAACGTAGGCTGTGCCGTAAGCATATAAACAAGCGGCAAAGAAAATATTGGCGAAGATGAATAAACGATTTTTTTGATTTGAATAAAGTAAAAACGAAAATCCCGTCAGAAATAAAAATGGGAGAATATTTGATTCCACCGCCCAGCGCGAGTTGACAATATGCCACGGCGAGATCGCTATGAAGAACATGGCGAGCAAACCGAATTTGTTGTTGAGTATTTTTTTGCCGACGAGATACATCAGCGGCAGAGATAATATTCCCGCCAACATCATCGGCAGGCGAATTGAAATCGCATTCAAGCCATTCAGTATGATGAACGGGATGATCATGTATGCGTACAGCGCATTCTGTCCGCTGCCCCATGAAATCAAATGGATGGGATAGGATATGGCGTTGCGATCCATGCCGAATTTATAAAGATCATACGCTTCAATGCCGATAGAGGCTTCGTCTACATTGACGCCGGGCGGCAACACGCCAAACTGCCAAACGCGCGCAAAAATTCCAATGGCGAGAATGACAAGAAAAATAATAAGTTCTTTTTGAGAAAGGGAAAGACGCTCCAGCATTTTGTCAAAAGCGGATTTTGAATGATTCATACGACGCCTCTTAAAAAATTTGAGCGCGCAGAAACGCGCGCTCAAATTGTATTCGATGATTTGACGGTCTGGAAGAATCGTTAATCCTTATGCCCATGCAATTCGTCTTTGAAGAAGACGCTCAACACCACGCTGACGATACTGATGACCACCGCACCGAGAAACGCATTCCACCAAACGGGCGCGTCTATTGTCAAACCGAAACCAAATGATTGTCCGATGACGCTGGTTAGCCAGAACATAATGGTATTGATGACGAGCGTGAACAAGCCCAACGTGAGAATGATCAGCGGGCAGGTGAGGAACTTCAACAACGGACGCACCAGCGCGTTGAGCAGACCGATGATCAGCGCCAGCCATAACACGCCCGTCCATTTGCCTTGAAAGTCAATGCCCGGCACGATCCAGATCGCCGCGTAAAGCGCGACCACGTTGATCACCCAGCGGATAATAAATTTTGTCATTTCAACTCCTTGTGTGTGTCACGTCATTGCGAGCGTACTTTGCGAAGCAATCTCCAACATCGTAAGAAGATTGCTTCGGGCAAGAACAAGATCGTCCTCGCAATGACAGTGTTTATAATAACTACGCAAAAATGGTTATTGGGTTGCCTGCATCCAGATCAACGTACGGGTTGATTTAAATCCTGCGGCTTGAATGGCGCGATCCAACTCGCCGCTGGGAAATTCTAGCGCGATCTTGGAATATAGATGGACAAGGTCGCGTCGCGCTGCGATCAATAACGCAGTCAGCGCTTCGGGGTCTGACGCGGAATCGACTGCGGCGAAGAGAGATTCTCCGCGCCCGTAGGGAATCCACGCGAGCGCGGCTTCCATTTTGTCGTCCTTTATCGCCGACCATTGGCGCACGTTTGCGTCTATAAATAATAAATAAATCCAATTCCAAAATCCGGGACGCAGCGAATCAAAACTCCAATTGCGATGCCATGATAAAAGATCGGGATAGAGACGCGCAAGCCATTGGCGTTGAGTTTCCCAATCGCGCGGATTTCTTGAAGCGACGATAAATTTCGTTTGCAGAGTCGTTGCGTGGGAGTCTGTCGCGGCGTTCCATGAAGTGCGCCGCGCGCGTTCGACGAATCCAAGTTTGGCGTAAAGATCAATCGCGGCGGGGTTATCCTCGCGGACATGCAGCCAGATGTTGTTCACTTTTTTTTCGCGGGCGTACTGCATGGCGCGCTCGGTCAGCTCGCGCGCAATTCCTCTACGGCGCTGATCGGGATGCGTGGCGATATTTGCGATGAGATAGACGCGCTCTTTTTTATATCGAAAAGGGACAAGGCTTGCGTTGCCGATGATCTTCCCGCCTTCTTCCCACACGAATCCTGTCAGCGGCAGCGAGGTGGATTCTGCAGCGCGGTTTGCCCATTGGATGAATGAGTTGTCGGCGCCCGTGCGACGCATATCTTGCACATAGCGTTTGCCGTCGTTATCCATCGTGTGCGAGAAACACAGCTCGATGAGATCCGCTACTGCGGGCAGGTCGCGCAAAACGCTGAGCGGGCGCAAATGCGGATGCGACTCGGCGCGCGCGGGAAGTGTGATGGAGGACATGCGGATATTATAGACCCATGTTTGTTAAACAGATATCCACGAACAGCGCGAATTTCTCGAGGCATTCATGGATGATAAATATAAACTGTCATTGCGCGGAACGAAGCGCCCTCGCAATGACAAGTAAATTTATTTCTACAATTCCCTTGGCGCTTTCAACGTTTCTAATCGCCCACGCAATTCAATGCGACGAGAATCGGCTGCGTGGCGGACTTCATTCATAAATCCCTGTCCGCGGTCGCGCAATTCGCCGCGTAATTTTTCACCAGATTCGGGAGCCATCAACAACGCTATCGTTGATCCGACTAACGCGCCTGTCAAAATTCCAATTAGAAAACCGAACATTCTACGCATGATGAATTTCTCCTTCGCTGAATTATTTGTTAAAGAAATTATAGCGCTCTTACATTGGGAATCGTTGCGACGATACAGCGTAGATTGAAATGTTATTCTGAAGGCAATGCGGCAACAAGCGCTGAAAAATTTTTTTGAAATTGCCCCTTGACGCAACTGCATGTCACGCATAGAATAGCGCCCAATATGCTTACTTCTGTCCGCTTCTATTTTGCATACTACTTTTACGGCCTCCGCTCGGTTGCCGCTGGTGGCGCTTAAGTAGACAGAATATAAATCTGTATGCAAAAAGAGCGAGACCACACGGTCTCGCTCTTTTTTATTACCCTTACCCTGCCCTCTCCCAAAATGGGAGAGGAAAATACAAGGAGCAATTATGTCCATTCGTGGAATTCGCGGCGCAACCACTGTATCGGCAGATGAGCCGGATTTAATTCTCGCCGCCACGCGGGAATTACTGGAAGCGATTTTGGCGGCGAATGACGCCATGCGCCCCGAAGACATCGCCAGCGCCCTGTTCACCGTCACCGCCGATTTGGTCGCCGCCTTCCCGCCGCAAGCCGCGCGCCAAATGGGCTGGGGACTCGTCCCGATGATTTGCGCGCGCGAAATCCCCGTGCCGAACAGCCTGCCGCGCGTCATTCGCGTGTTGGTTCACTGGAACACGGAAACGCCGCAAAACAAAATTACCCACGTTTATTTACGCGAAGCCGTCAAATTGAGGCCCGATTTGGTTGCCGCGCAGTAGCGCAAATCTCTGATTTGCGCGCTTGCCCTACCCACCCACATTTTTTCAGGAGATTTCCATGATGATTATTATGAAAGCCAACGCCACCCCGCAGCAGGTGGAGCATGTGATCGAACACATCAAAGCCGCTGGGCTGGCAGTCCACCTTTCGCAGGGAGTCGAAGCCACCATCATCGGCGCGATTGGCGAAACGCATGCCCTGCCGATGGAACAATTTGAAGGATTCGATGGCGTGGAACTGGTTCAGCGCATCACCCAGCCCTACAAACTCGCTTCGCGCCAGTTCCACCCCGAAGACTCGCTCATCCCCGTAGATGGATTCCACGTCGGCGGCGATGAAATCGCCATCATCGCGGGACCCTGTTCCGTGGAGAGCCGCTCGCAGATTGTCGAAACCGCCATCGCCGTCAAAGAAGCGGGCGCGTCCGCCCTGCGCGGCGGAGTCTTCAAGCCGCGCACCTCGCCCTATTCCTTTCAGGGCTTGGGCGAAGAAGGGCTGGAATACATGGCAGAAGCGCGCGCGCAGACGGGCTTGCCCATCGTTGCCGAAATCATGTCGCAGGTGCAGGTGGATTTGATGACGCGCTATGTGGACGTGCTGCAGGTCGGCGCGCGCAACATGCA
>JAVHOY010000204.1:0-10680 GCA_036170295.1 bacterium | reverse complement strand
GTGGCATGTGAACGATGTCATCCAGGCGGCAGATTCTCTGGAACGCCTACGGCATGTGTTTCTTGTCATAGAGATCCCGCGTTTCATTCGGGTATTTTTGGCATAAATTGCGCCTCATGTCACAGTACGAACAATTGGTCAGCCACATATCGCGGGTCGCATCCAACCATTTCGTCGGGCGAAGGCGGATCAGGAGTTAATCATGGACACACATCCTGCCGCACCTGTCACACATCCACGTTGCATGATGCTGTATGCACGGCTTGTCATAGCGACGGTGGCGGAGGCGGTGGGGGCGAGGGCGGCAACGATTGATGCTTTTAGCGAATCACCGAAACACTCTGGGCAGAGTCTACTGCCCAGAGTGTTTTATAGCATTTGCCCAAATTGAAAAATTCCCTGATTTTACGTTGAAGTCAGGAATCTAAAGTCTCTTTTACAAACCTCGAATCTACAACGCTGATTGCTCGACCAGCCTGAATATACTAGAAAAATATCATAAATATTGACATATCTTCCTGTCCCTGCTATAATGCCGCTTCGTTGCTAAAAACGCCAGTATTGGCTTAAAAATACCGCGCGAAAGCGGGTAAATCTAGGAGCTTAATGCATGTCTCAATTGGAAATCAAGAATCTGCACGTCAGCATTGAAGATAAAGAAATTCTCAAGGGGCTCTCGCTTACCATTAATCAAGGCGAAGTTCACGCAATTATGGGACCGAACGGCACGGGGAAATCTACGTTAGCTTATACGCTGATGGGACATCCCAATTACAAAGTCACAGAAGGCGAAATTATTTTTCAGGGGAAAAACCTCCTCGAACTCGAACCCGATGAACGCTCGCGCGCGGGGATTTTCCTCGCGTTTCAATATCCGGTGGCAATTCCCGGCGTGACGGTGGCAAACTTTTTACGCACGGCAATCAACGCCCGCCGCCGCGCCGAAAATCCCGAAGATAAGGGCATGCCCATTCCCGAATTCCGCAAGATGTTAAAAGAAAAGATGGCAACGCTCAAAATGGACCAAGCCTTCGCGGGGCGCTATCTCAACGACGGTTTCTCTGGCGGCGAAAAGAAACGCGCCGAAATTTTGCAGATGGCGACGCTGAAACCGTCCATCGCTATTTTAGATGAAACTGATTCTGGCTTGGATATTGACGCGCTGCGAATTGTCTCTGAAGGCGTGAACGCGCTGGCGGGTCCTGAACTGGGCGTGTTGGTCATTACGCATTATCAGCGCTTATTGAATTACATCAAACCGCAATTCGTCCACATTATGATGCACGGGCGCATTGTTGAATCTGGCGGACCTGACTTGGCGCTGCATCTTGAAGAGCAGGGCTACGATTGGGTGCGCGAAAAATATGAAGAGGTCGTTTAGATATAGAAATTAATGATTGGAGATTAGTTTTACTGGTAGTTAGGCTATTCTCTAACAACTGGAGGCAACATGATTGAAGATACTAAAGCCAGCGAAGAAGCAAAAACTCTTGAAGATATTGGCGATTACAAATACGGATTCCACGACCGCGACGATAACTATGTGTTCAAATCCGAGCGTGGATTGACTCGGGCTGTGGTTGAAAATATCTCGCGCATGAAAGGCGAGCCGCAATGGATGTTGGATTTCCGCCTGAAGGCGTTGGCGCATTATCTGACGCGCCCTATGCCTACTTGGGGTCCCGAGCTTGGCGACCTTGACCTTGATAATATTTTTTATTATGTCAAGCCGACCGAGAAGAGCGAAAAGAACTGGGACAATGTTCCCGATGATATTAAAAACACTTTCGATAAATTAGGCATCCCCGAAGCGGAGCAGAAATTTTTGGCGGGTGTGGGCGCTCAATACGAATCGGAGATGGTCTATCATTCCATTTTGGAACATCTTGAAAAGCAGGGCGTAGTCTTTCTTTCCATTGAAGATGGACTCAAACAATATCCTGATTTGTTCAGGGAATATTTTGGCACGGTCATTCCTATTGAAGATAATAAATTCGCGGCGTTGAACAGCGCGGTTTGGTCGGGCGGCTCGTTTGTCTATGTTCCCAAAGGCGTAAAAGTGGATTTGCCCTTGCAGGCATATTTCCGCTTGAACACCGCCAACGTCGGTCAATTTGAACGCACACTCATCATCGTGGACGAGGGCGCGTCTGTGCATTATGTCGAGGGGTGCACGGCGCCTCAATACACCACCAACTCATTTCATTCTGGCGTGATCGAGATCATCGTCAAGAAGGGCGCGCGCTCGCGTTACTCGACAATTCAGAATTGGTCAACGAATGTTTTCAACCTCGTGACTCAACGCGCCAAAGTTTACGAGAACGCTTCGCATGAATGGGTGGATGCGAATCTTGGTTCCAAGATTACGATGAAGTATCCATCTTGCTATTTGATGGAACCCGGCGCGCACGGCGAGATGCTTTCGATGGCGTTTGCGGGCGCGGGTCAAATTCAGGATGCTGGCTCGAAGATGGTTCACTTCGCGCCGAATACGACGAGCAAGATCGTTTCTAAATCCATATCCAAAAATGGCGGACGGGCGTCTTATCGCGGTTTGGTTAAAGTCTACAAAGGCGCGAAGGGAGTCAAATCGAATGTGGTTTGCGACGCGCTTTTGCTCGATCCAAAATCGCGTTCCGATACTTATCCAACAATTGAAATTGACGAAGACGACGTCTCTATTGGACATGAAGCGTCTGTCAGCAAAGTGGGCGAGGAGCAACTCTTCTATCTTATGTCGCGCGGGCTTTCCGAAGAAGAATCTACGAGCATGGTTGTCTCTGGCTTCATCGAGCCGCTGGTCAAAGAATTGCCGATGGAATACGCGGTGGAAATGAATAGATTGATTCAACTACAAATGGAAGGTTCGATAGGATAATTACTAATCGCCAATTACTAATTACCAATTTTGTAATTAGTAATTGGCAACTGGATAAATTTTATGCAAGAGAAACCAAAAGTATCTATCGCTCGAACTCGACACGAATCTGCTGTAAAGGATTTTTCCTTCACCGCGGATTCTATTCCTGTGGGCGCGTTGAAAGACGTCCGCGCCAAAGCGTGGGACGCGTTTACAAAATTTTCTATGCCCGTCACGACTGACGAGGCTTGGCGACGCACCGATTTGCGTTTGTTGCCCGCGTCTGATTTCAAAATCCCTAACGACGGCGCGTTTGAAGATTTGCCTGTTGTTCCCGATGATTTGCTCAAACCATTAACCGGCGATCAGCATGGCGGACAAATTACGTTGTTGCCCGGCGGCTCGCAAATTCAATTAGATGAAGCGCTTGCGAAGCAGGGCGTGGTCTTTACCGATTTCAAAACTGCCGAAAAAAAACACCCTGATTTATTGAAAAAGTTAATCGGGCAAATTGTCAAAGCGGACGATGGAAAATTCGCCGCGCTTGCTTCCGCATTGGCGCAGAACGGCGTATTGTTGTATGTGCCAAAAAACGTTCATGTTGAAGATCCGCTGCATTCCATTTTATGGGGACCCGGCGACGCCCTCGCGCATTTTTCGCACATCATCGTTTTTGTGGATAGCGGGGCTTCGGTGACTTATGTCCACGAAGCCGCGTCTCCAGATGAAGTTGGTCATGCCATGCACGCGGGCGTGGTGGAAATCCACGTTGGCGAAGATGCAAATCTGCGCTTTGTAGAATTGCAATCGTGGGGGCGGCATGTGTGGAACTTCTCGCACGAACGCGCGCGCGTGGAGCGCGGCGGAAATTTAGATTGGATCTTTGGCGCGGTAGGTTCGCGCCTCACCAAAAATTTCTCCGACCTTGATCTAGTCGGCGAAGGCGCGACGGGGCGCATGTCTGGTTTTTATTTCACCAACGGGACTCAACACCTCGACCACGACACGCAGCAAAATCACCTCGCGCCGCATACCACCAGCGACTTGTTGTTCAAAGGCGCGTTGAAAGGCAAGAGTCGTTCCGTGTGGCAGGGGATGATTTACGTCGCGCCTAACGCGCAAAAGACCGACGGTTATCAAGCGAATCGCAATCTTGTGTTGGACGAACAATCGCGCGCAGATTCAATTCCTGGTTTGGAAATTCTCGCGGACGACGTGCGCTGTACGCATGGCGCGACAGTTGGTAAGCTGGAACAGGAGCCGCTCTTCTACTTGAAATCGCGCGGACTTTCGCAGCGCGACGCGGAACGCCTCATGGTTGAGGGGTTCTTCGATCCGATTATGCAACGCATTCCGTTTGAAGGCGTGCGCGAAAGATTCCAACAGGCGATAAAAGATAAGTTGTCTGTAATATAATGCGACATGAATGTCGCGCTATAATTCAAGCAAGGATGTGCGTATGACTGTCAAATCGAAAGTCAAACCTAAGATCAAGATCAAAACAAAGGCGGCGAAGTTGAATGTTGTAAAAAAGAAGAAAATTGTTAAGCCTGCTATAAAGATAAAAAAAGCGGACGGCGTGAAAATGTCCGCGCGGGTTGTAGAAAAAACACCGCTTGCGGTTAAGCCGATTAAGATCATCGCGCCTATCGTGAAACGGATCATTCCTCAGACGCTGGAACGCCGCCGCCCTGTCAAGAAAAAATCGGCGCGCGGCAATCAATTTAATTTTATGAAAGCGCCCGGCATGGAACATGAGTTTTTGGTGGGCGACACGGTTGAGGTATTTTGCGATCACGAAAAAAATCGCGAGCGCATCCGCGATTGGGTTAAGGGAATTGTGGTGCAAGTGGATTATAAAATGGCGGCGGTGCAGTTCCGCTTGAATGTATATCTCACCGACGGCTGGATGGTGCCTGATCGCATCCTTTGGTTCCCGTTGAACTCCGAACATATTCGTCCGATTGCAAGCAAGAAGGCGATTGAGAAGAAAGAATTTATTCCCGACTATTAATATAAATGCGCAGACTTTTCCCATGCTAAATACACAACAAATCCGCAAAGATTTTCCGATCCTTGAACGCGAAACGCGCGAAGGTGTGCGTCTCGTGTATTTGGATTCAACCGCCACTGCGCAGAAGCCCGTTCAAGTGATTGAGGCGATGAATAATTATTATCGTCATTCAAACGCAAACATTCATCGCGGCGTGCATACGCTTGCCGAAGAAGCCACGTCCATGTATGAAAGCGCGCGCGAGAAAATTGCGAAGTTCGTCAATGCCGCTTCGGCGCGCGAAATTATTTACACGCGCAACGCCACTGAGTCCATTAATCTCGTCGCGTATAGCTGGGCGCGCGCAAATTTGAAGGCGGGCGATCTCATCATCCTGACCGAAATGGAACATCACTCCAATCTTGTTCCGTGGCAGATGCTTCAAGCGGAACGCGGCGTTGAATTGGATTTTATTCCCGTAACGGAAAATGGATTGCTTGATCTTGACGCTTACGCCGCGCTTCTTTCTCGCAGCCCGAAGTTGGTTTCGTTTACGCACATGTCCAACGTTCTTGGTACGATCAACCCCGCCGCGGATATGATCCGCATGGCGCATGACGCGGGCGCAATCGCATTGGTGGACGGCGCGCAATCCGTCCCGCATTTCAAAGTGGATGTGCGCGCGCTTAACGCGGATTTCTACGCCTTCTCCGCGCATAAGATGTGCGGACCGACGGGCATCGGCGCGTTGTATGGCAAGTCTGCGTTGCTTGAAGCCATGCCTCCATTTTTAGGCGGCGGCGATATGATTAAGGAAGTCAAGTTGCGTTCGTTCCGCCCGAATACGTTGCCGTATAAATTTGAAGCAGGCACACCCGCGATTGCTGAAGCAGTTGGCTTTGGCGCGGCAGTGGATTATCTCTCAAGTGTCGGCATGGATAATATCGCCGCGCACGAGCATGAGATCACCGAATATGCGCTTGAGCGTTTGGAAGAAATTCCCGGCGTGAAAATATTCGGTCCATCTGCCGATAAAAAAGGCGGAGTCGCCGCGTTCACATTGGAGGGAGTCCATCCGCATGACGTGGCGCAGATTTTAGATCGAGATGGAATCGCTGTGCGCGCGGGTCATCATTGCGCGCAACCGCTGCATGAAAAATTTGGAATCCCCGCCACTAGCCGCGCTTCGTTCTATCTATACAATACAAAAGCGGAAGTGGATTTGTTGGTGAATGGAATCTATAAAGTGAAGGAGATGTTTAGCTAGTCTGCTGGATTAGGCGACTAGCTAACTAATCAATATGGACGATCTCTATCGCGAAGTCATCATTGAGCATTATAAAAACCCATCGTATCGTGGAAGCCTTGATCCGCATGATATTTCATTTGCGGATAATAATCCGTTGTGCGGCGACCACATTCAAATTGATCTGCGCGTGAGCGCCGACGGCGTGGTGACTGATGCGCGTTTTGACGGCCATGGTTGCGCCATCTCGCAGGCTTCTGCGGACTTGTTGATCGAATCTATTATCGGCAAGCCGATTGAAGATGTGAAGAAACTCAACAAGGAATCAATCATGGAGTTGCTCGGCATTGAACTCGGTCCCGTGCGTTTGAAATGCGCGCTGCTTTCGTTGAAGGTTTTGAAGGCGGGCGTGTATGGTTTAGGCGAGGCGAGCGATGAATTGGTGGAGTGAAGGCGTAGACATGTAAATCTGCACACAAGCACACACCCGTCTACTTGTTTACCTATCTACTTGTATACTTAAACCCATGTTCAACTACACAACACATGACGAATCCAAACTTGAATTCATTGAGATCGCTTCCGTCGCCGAACTTCCCAACGGAGAGCGACTCTTTGTAGACGTCGGCGACAAACCGATTGTCATCTTTAATATTGCGGAAAAACTTTTTGCCATTGGCGATGTTTGCACACATGACGACGGTCCGCTGGGGGATGGCGTCGTTGAAGGAAATAACATCGTCTGTCCTCGTCACGGCGCGGAGTTTGATCTCCGCAACGGCAAAGCCATGCAAATGCCCGCCGTGATTGACATTCCCGCGTATCCCGTGCAAGTCCGCGAGGGAAAGATATTTGTAGGAGTTCCGAAAGAATAAAAAACGTCATAAATCAAAAGCCCGTCCTCTTTACCGAGACGGGCTTTTTTTTACTGATCGCTAATTACTGCGCTACGCGGGAATTTTATCCCATTCGCGTTGAGCGTATTCATATCCGCGCTTTAAGGCTTCATAATTTTTTGGCAATAAATGTTTATGTCTTGCGGGTAAATGATTTTCAAGCGCCTTCTCGATGTCTTTCAATGTGACTTCATGTAACGCGCTCAACAATGCGCCGACTGCCGCCATGTTCGTCAATTTCTTATCGCCGATTTCTTCCGCAATTTCATTGCATGGAATTAACAGCGCATGGATGTCGTCGCGCAGCGCGCCGCGATCCACCATAGATTGGTTCACGATTAACGTTCCGCCTGATTGCATCAGGGGTTCGTATTTATCAAGCGAAGGCAGGTTGAGCGCAATCGCCAGCGGAGGATTTTTTACGAGCGGCGAACCAATTTCATGGTCGGCAATGATGACAGTGCAGTTCGCCGTTCCGCCGCGCATTTCGGGACCGTAGGATGGAATCCAAGTCACTTGCTTGCCAGAGTCCATTGCGGCGTACGCGATGACTTGTCCGCTGAACAAAACACCCTGTCCGCCAAAACCTGAGATGATGATTTCTTTTTGCATGGGTTCACTCCATGTCATTGCGAGCGTACTGTGCGAAGCAATCCCCGCGATAAATCTGGAGATTGCTTCGACGGAAGAGCGCCGTCTCGCAATGACATTAAATTTTGATTTGCTTGATCGCCTCGCTGACTTTGTAATCGCCTAGCGGATACGCGGGGAGCATGTGTTCTTCTACAAACTTCAACGCATTGACGGGAGTCATGCCCCAGTTGGTCGGGCAAGTGGAAAGCAACTCGACGAGCGAGAAGCCCAGTCCGCGCGCCTGCGTTTCAAACGCCATGCGGATCGCTTTCTTTGCGAGACGGATATTCTTCGGGTCGTGCAAGGAACGGCGCACACAATATCCCACGCCGTCTAATGTGGAAAGCATCTCAGCCATTTTGATTGGATAGCCTTGCGTTTCCACATCGCGTCCGTTGGGCGAAGAAGTCGTCTTCATGCCGGGCAGAGTTGTCGGCGCCATTTGTCCGCCGGTCATACCGTAATTTGCGTTGTTGATAAATATCACGGTCAGGTTTTCGCCGCGCGCGGCAGCGTGGACAATTTCGCCCATGCCGATTGACGCGAGGTCGCCGTCGCCTTGATAAGTAAAAACGATTCGGTCAGGCATGACGCGCTTCGCGCCAGTCGCCATCGCGGGCGCGCGTCCGTGCGGCGCTTGAATAAAATCAATATCAAAATAGTTATAAGCGAACACCGAACAGCCCACCGACGCGACGCCGATTGTCTTTTCAAGCAGATTCATTTCCTGCAAAACTTCCGCAACCAAACGATGCGCTACGCCATGCGTGCAACCCGGACAGTAATGCGTGGGCGTATCCGTAAACGCTTCGGGTCTTTCGTAAACTAAATTTTCAGCGATCATAATTTTCCTCTTAATTCCCTCTCCCATTGGGAGAGGGTTAGGGCGAGGGTTACGCCTGCGCCATGCGATCCAGCCAAGCGTTGCGCGGATTTTCGTCCACGCTAAGTTTGCTTGACGCGATGCGTTTAATCTCGCCCAAGATTTCATCGGGGAACGGCACCACGCCGCCAAGCCGTCCATAGAATTCAACCGGCACACGACCTTTTACCGCCAAGCGGACGTCTTCCAACATTTGCCCAGAATTCATCTCTGTGACGAGGAATGCGCCAACGCGCCCCGCGAGTTGATCAATGATCTTGCGCGGAAACGGGCTGACCGTGACGGGGCGCAACAACCCAACTTTGATTCCCTGTTCGCGCGCAGTTCGCACAGCGGATAACGCCACGCGCCCCGCCGTTCCAAATCCAACAATGACGATCTCCGCATCGTCAAGGAAATATTCTTTATAACGAACTTCGTTTTCTTCGATAGCGCGCCAACGCGCAAGCAACCGCAGGTTCATCTTCTCTTCTTCAATTGGATCAAGGTAGATGGAAGAAAGAATGCGCCGCTCGCGCTTGCCCATTTTGCCGTTGGTTGCCCAATCCCAATCTTTGCGTTGAACGGGTTGCATCTCAGGCATTTGCGCGGGCTCCATCATTTGACCCACCGAACCGTCGAGAATGAGCATACAGATTGCGCGGTATTTTTCCGCGAGGTCGAAGGAAAGAACCATCAAGTCAATTGTTTCTTGAACCGACGCGGGCGCGAGAACAATCGGGTTATAGTCGCCATGTCCGCCGCCGTGAACGGCTTGGTTGTAATCGCCTTGCGACGGCGCGATATTTCCAAGACCCGGTCCGCCGCGCATCACGTTGACCAACACCGCCGGGACTTCGGTGCCTGCGATGTATGAAACGCCTTCCATCATCAGGCTCACGCCCGGACTAGACGAGGAGGACATGACGCGCGCGCCCGCGCAGGCTGCGCCGTAAACCATGTTGATTGCGCCAAGCTCGGATTCCGCTTGCACGAAGGCGCGTCCAAGTTCGGGCATTCTGCGCGCAAGATATTCTAAAACTTCCGTTTGCGGAGTGATGGGATATCCGAAGTACGCTTCCAGTCCAGCGCGGACAGCGGCTTCGGCAATCGCTTCGTTCCCTTTCCATAATTCTTTTGGCATTTAATATTTTTCTCCGTCGGGATAACCCTCGCGGTTATCCGAAATGGGATAGGAGCAAGCCCTATCCCTACGCCGCCGCCATGACGGGCGCGGCGTGTTTTGTGACTTCGCGATAAACGGTGATTGCCGCGTCGGGACAAACCAGCGCGCAAATAGCGCATCCCGTGCAGCCGTCTTTGAACGTGTGCGCGGGATGGTAGCCCTTGGGAGTCAGGCGCGACATGTCCAATTCCATCACGCTTTGCGGACATGCGCTGACGCAAAGTTCGCAACCTTTGCAATATGTATCGCTTACTTCAATCCAGCCTTTTGCAGCCATCGAATCTCCTTTTAGAGAAGTTTGACAATAATTGGTTCAATACTTCGCCGTCCTGATTATGTTCGTTTCAGCAAAATGCGGATAGCGCTAAACGTCATTGAAGCGACTGTCAAACATCATCCATTTGGAATGGCTTAATATCCTCTGGCGCCTTGCAACATTTGATAACTTTGGAATGCAAGGAAGGCAAACATAATTGCCATATAAACGCTGTGCAGTAAAACAAAACCAATAACTGCGATTAAGCCTCCCGCGACGACTGAAAGCCAAAGCGATTTTTGCAATCCGTCCGCCGGATTTGATTTGACGAACAAATGCCGCGCAACGTTGCCCCCGTCAAGCGGATAGATGGGCATGAGGTTGATCAGCCCCCAGAAAATATTGACCCATAATAAACTTTCAATCAACAAGTTGATGATAGCGTTGCCTGCGGAAAAGCCCGCCATCGGTATTGGAATAAATCCAAGAATGGTTGTGAGGATGATTGAGCCGCCCATGGCGACGGTCAGCGCAAGGATCAGCGCGGCGAATAAAAATCCCGCGCCGGGTCCCGCGAGCGTGATGAAGATTTCCTGATTAGGCGTCAGCGCAACATTCGCCCAGCCGCTTCCCCAGACGACGGGTTCGGGGACGGTCAATCCGCCTGAGAGGTGCAGGATAATTTGCGAACGCTGACCAAATCGGCGCATGGCAAACGCGTGTCCCAATTCATGGATGAGAATAGATA
>JAVHOY010000203.1:0-2379 GCA_036170295.1 bacterium | reverse complement strand
GGCGGCGTCGGGTCCCGCGAGAGCGGTTTTCTTCATCAGGTAGACCATCGCAACCGCCAATGAGCCATAGACAACGGTGTAGCCGATGAGCGAAATCCATAAGTCAACGACGGTCAGATTCGGGGAGACGGCGTCCTGCACCTTGAGCAAGCCGTAGACGATCCAGGGTTGGCGTCCCATTTCGGTCAGGATCCAGCCCGAAGCGTTGGCAAGATACGGCAGGACGAGTATCCACGGAACCCACTTCATCCATTTGGCTTTGGTGATGTCGCCGCGCATCATTGTCCAGACGAAGAAGGCGGCGATGCCGATCATGATGAGACCGAAAAACATCATGATGCGGAACGTCCAGTAGGTGACCACCATCAGCGGAACATAGTCGCCAGGTCCGTATTGTGCGACTGCCTGCGCTTGAAGTTCATTGACGCCTTTGACTTCGCAAGTGAAGTTGTTGCAAGCCAGAAAACTCATAGCGTACGGAATGCGGACCGACCAGACTTCCTGCTTGCCGCTCAGATCGCCGATGGTCAGAAGCGAGAACGAGGCGGGTTGCTCTGTTTCCCAGAGGGCTTCGAGCGCTGCCATTTTCATCGGCTGGGCGGTGTACATGAACTGTCCCATCGCGTGACCGCCGAAGAAAATCATCAGGCTGGCAACCAGTCCGACCCAAGCCGCCATCTGAAACGAGCGCTTGAAAAAGTCCACGTTTTGTTTGCGGACAATGTGATAGGCGCTCACTGCCAAAATCAGAAAAGCCGCCATCGCAAAACCGTCAGAGATGGTGTGCCAGAAGAAAATCCAACCCTTGGGGTTGCCGATCAGCGCAAAGAAGTTGACCATCTCAAGGCGTCCGTTGGCGGCGTTGAAAACATAAGCGTCTTTGGGCGGAGCCTGCATGAAGCCGTTGGCGAGCAAAATCCACAGCGCTGAGAGGTTCGATCCGAGCGCGGCAAGCCAGATGGAAGCCAGGTGCGCCTTCTCTGGAATTTTTCCCTCGCCGAAAATCCACATGCCCAGAAAGGTGGATTCCATGAAGAAAGCCAGCAGCGCTTCCACTGCCAGCGGCGCGCCGAAGATGTCGCCCACATAGCGGCTGTATTCGCTCCAGTTCATGCCGAATTGAAATTCCTGCACGATGCCTGTCACCACGCCGATGGCAAAGTTGATCAGGAACAACTTGCCCCAAAACTTGGTCATCTTGCGCCAGGTTTCATCTTTGGTCTGGTAGTAGCGCGTTTGCATGAACGCCACGAACCAGCCCAGTCCCAGCGTGAGCGGAACGAAGAGCCAGTGGTAGATGGTGGTGAGACCAAACTGCCAGCGTGAAAGGGTAATTGGATCCATAGATTCTCCTTTTTGAAACTTGCAACGGAAGTCAACTTTCGCATCCCGGAAAACTCGAGGAAGAGTTAGCGTGGCCGAAACAGATTGATCATACTTACCGATATTGTATATGAATGTTGCAATTTTCACAAATAGGAACGTGCCTTGTCCCGCCGACATGCGAGGCGATATAATCCCTTCATTCAAAAATCCCTGGAGAGCGAATGCCTCAAACCAAAAACCGTGCCGTGATGAACTGGTTATTTACCTTTGCCGCCATCGTGGCCTTCCTCGTTGTCTTTGGCGGATTTGTCCGCCTCACCCGTTCCGGGCTTTCCATCGTCGAATGGAATCCAATCAGCGGGTCGGTGCCTCCCATTGGCGAACAAGCCTGGGCGGAGGAATTTGCCAAGTACCAGCAAACGCCCGAATTCATCTATGTCAATTCGGGGATGACCCTGAACGAATACAAGTACATTTTTTACATGGAATGGCTTCATCGTCTCATCGCCCGCCTGGCAGGGTTGGTTTATGCCATCCCGGTTTTTTATTTTCTCTTTCGCAAAACCATCCCGTGGAAGGAATTTGGCGTTTACTTTGCAATCGGAATGCTTTTCATCGGGCAGGCTTTCATGGGCTGGTTCATGGTCGCCAGCGGACTCGTTGACCGTCCCGCGGTGGATCATTTTCGCCTGACCCTCCACCTGCTTCTTGCCCTGACCCTGCTCGGCCTCGCGTTATGGACAGCCTTCGGCCACCGCTACGGATTCCCCGACCCCGCCAAAAAATCAAAGTGGTCGCCCCTCTCGAAACTGGCCGCGGCTTCCTTCCTCATCCTGCTCATTCAGATTTCCTACGGCGGTCTCGTCGCGGGATTGAAGGCGGGCCACGTCTCGAACACCTGGCCGCTCATGCTGGGACAGTGGATTCCCAACGGCATCTTCGGCGCGGACGGATTCAACTGGGCGAACCTGATCGCCGTCCCGCAGACGGTGGTTTACATCCATCGCTGGTTCGCGTTCGCGGGACTGCTCGCCGTGCCGTACGTTTACTTTC
>JAVHOY010000202.1:0-10849 GCA_036170295.1 bacterium | reverse complement strand
ATTTTCACCAATGTCTCTGAAGGCATTTCTTTTTGAGTGATAGCAATTAATGTGTTGACCTGTGCATTTTCAAAAACTTGATCTGAAAGCCAAAGGATTTCCTTAATATGATGGCTTTTCAAAATATATTCTCGAAGCGCTTTAGCAGAAGGGATAGTCAACCAAGTGACAGGAACGATAAAGCCATGAACGCCTTTATTTTTTAATAAAGACAAAGACTGTTCATAAAACAGAAAATAGTTTTCATAACTTCCAAATGCTGACGAGAATTTATTCTTGAAGTAAGGCTTAACACTATCTGAATGAATTTGATGAAAGCCATACGGCGGGTTACCAATCACCACATCAAAGCCGCCAGAACCCTCATATCCCTCAGAAACCTTAGATACCTCTTTCCTTTTCCGCCTAAACACATCAGGGAATTCATCCTGCCAATCAAATGGCTTCACGCGCTTCATCTCTTCCATATCGCCGAACATCTGCCCGCTGAAATAGTCATGTCCGATCAGGGCATTACCGTTCTTAATATTCCTGTTCAAGTTCGGCAGGATGTGTCCCTCGTCGAACATCTTCAACTGTCCGGGGTCTTCCACCACTTTGAGCAGCAGCGAGAGTTTGGTCACTTCCACCGCTTGCGCGTCCAGGTCAACGCCGTGAATGTTATTAAGCAAAATGCGCTTCTTCTCGTCAATGCTCAGGCGGAAGGTTTTATTATCGGCAGTCACAAGCGTCTTGCTTTTGACGTGCTTTTCTGGATTGTTCGAAACGTACCAATCCAAATGCCAGTCCAATAAAAACTGATACGCGCCCAGCAAAAACGAACCCGAACCGCAAGCGGGGTCAACGATCTTCACTTGCGAAACTTCATTTGGAGTCAACCCGATGCCCGACTCCCGATTTCCCGATTCCCCATTTACCAATTTACCAACCGTATTCTTCACGATGTAATCCACAATGTACGCGGGGGTGTAATACACGCCGCCCGCCTTGCGGACTTCGGGCTTATCCTCCACTTTGGCATTGCCGCCCGCCGTCAGGCGAATGACCTTCCCCAAAAATCTTTCATACACCGAGCCAAGAATTTCAGTCGGAATGTAGTTGAACGCATACGGACTCGGATAATACAAATCTTTGATGATGTCCCTCAAAACCTTATCATCAATCTCCAAAGACGGGCTGAGCGTATCGGGATTTTCGCGGTCTTTATCTTTTTTGAAATGAAACAAACCCGAGTTATAACGCGCGTCTGCCTGAATGAAGAGAGTCAACAGCCCGGAATAAATGTTTGCATCCTCAGAGAGTTCAAACAGGCGACGGTCTTTTTCCATGCCGCGCTCTTCCGCGATTCGTAAAAAGATAACGCGGTCAATCGTCATCTGCACCGCAAAATTAACCTGCTCTTCGTTCAAGTTCAGATGTTTATTGCGCGTGGCAATATTCCGCGCCAAAGCCTCGCGCCATTGTTCGATCTCTTCCAGAAAAGCATCGTCAACTTCCTGCGTGCCTTTCTTGCCTTTCAAGTCATCCTTGTATTTATCCAGAGCGCCTTTGCGAATGGCTTCCGGCGAGAAAAGCCCCGCGATCTCGTCCCACCGCTCCGCGTATTCCTTGTAATGGATGATGTTGATTCGTCCCGTCCCCGCCTTGTCTTTGGAATAATTGGGACGCGTGCGGCAATCATAAATTGCAAAATGTTCAAAGTCGGTCAAGATGTTGATCGGAATCCCCGCGCTCCAACCGTAACGTCGAATTTGAAACGCCGCGTCCAAACTACTCTCCACCTTGACGGAAGGCTTCTTGGCTTCCACCAGAAAATCAAAAGCGTCCTTGCCCGTGCGAAAGGCATAATCCGCCTTCTTCTGTTGACCGTCAATTTCAACCGACAATTCATGCGCCACTTCTTTATTGCGCTCATCGTAACCCTTGTTATTACTCACGTCCCAACCTAAAGCCTCAAAGAACGGGTCAAGGAACTGGCGGCGCAACTCCGTCTCGTTCTTGTGCGAACGATACTCGGTGATATTCTGCTCAAAGGTTTCTATCAGTTGTTTGATTTTGTCAGGCGCGGGCATAATTAGATCCTAATTCTTCATCGTTCAGCCAGTGCAGGTTCGTCATAAATTTTTTCGCCTTCTAAACGCGGTTGGCAAGCCACTTTGTAAAGCCTTCACGGTTAAGCATTCCCGAAGCCACAGACAAAATAATTTCAACTTGTTCATCTATGCTGGCGTGAATGTGATAACCATTAATGGATAGGAACATCGCCATCACCGCATGACCCGTGCGTTTGTTGCCATCTATAAAAGGATGGTTTTGAATCAACGAAAAACCCAGCGCAGCCGCTTTGTCCACAATTGTCGGGTAGAGTTCGTTTCCGTCAAAGGTGACATAGGGCTGCGCGGCAGCCGATTCCAGCGCGCCAAAATCGCGGACGCCGATCAAGCCGTCCGATTGCAGCATAACGCGCTGGTAGGTTTCAAGAATTTCAGTGACGGATAAATATCGCATTACGCCAGCCGCTTATACAATTCCTTGTAGGTTTCCAGCACATATTCAAGGGCTTTTTGGAAATCTTCCTGCGGGCGGGCGACAAATTGCTCTACGCTAACACGCAGCAATTCTTCTGGCGCAATGTTGAACTTCTTTGCAAGTTCTTGAATGTTTTGCAAACGATCTTCTGCAAGCGTAACTGTAATTGTGACCATAAGACACCTCGACAACCAAATTATATAACCTTCAACTTGCAACCTGCAACATTCCAACCAGTTCCTCGATCACATCATCGGCTTTGATTCCTTCCGCCAATCCATCAAAGTTTAGTAAAAGCCTATGCCGCAACGCGGCATTCGCAACCGCATAGACGTCGTCAAAAGCGACGTTATATCTTCCCGCCATCAACGCCGTGACTTTTGCGCCAAGCACCAGCGCCTGTCCGCCGCGCGGAGAGACTCCGTAGCGCACATATTTTTTCACCAGCGGAGAAGCGTTCACATCTTCGGGATGTGTGGCGAGCATGAGTTTGGCGATATATTCTTTGACATGCGAAGCAATGGGAACTGTCCGCGCTAATGCGCGCATTTCGACAATCTCCGCGCCAGTCACAGCATTAGAAGCAGACGGCGATTCCTTGCCTGTTGTGCGGTCTAAAATTTCAACCATTTCGCTGACATTGGGCAAATCCACATTGACCTTGAAGAAGAAGCGATCCAATTGCGCTTCGGGCAACGGATATGTCCCTTCCATTTCAAGCGGATTTTGAGTCGCCATTACAAAGAAAGGTTCTTCAAGTTTATAGGTTTGATGCGCGACGGTGACCGAAGCCTCCTGCATTGCTTCCAGCAGCGCGGATTGAGTCTTGGGCGTAGCGCGATTAATTTCATCCGCGAGAATCAAATTCGCAAATATCGGTCCCTCGCGGAAGCGGAACTCGCGTCGCCCATTATCATCGCTCAACATCTCCGTGCCGATAATATCCGCGGGCATCATATCGGGCGTGAATTGAATGCGCGAGAATTTCAAATCCAGCGCCTGACCTAACGTGCGGATCAACATCGTCTTGCCAAGTCCCGGCACACCTTCCAATAAAACATGTCCGCCCGCGAGAATGCTGACCAATACATGGCGCACCACCTCGCCCTGCCCAACGATCACGCGCCCCACTTCGCTTTCAATTTTCGTCGCGTCTTCCAAAAATTCTTCGGGAGATAATGTCATGGTTACTCCTGTAGTAATTGGCAATTGGTAATTACCGTTTACCAATTACCTTCTTAAGGCTGTATCGAACTAAAATAATTTTTAATCAGTTCCATAAACTGCGACGGCACATCGCCATTTTCAATCGCCTGATTATTGACTTGATTGTATTGCGAATACACATCGGTATAAGGCACAAGGCTTTGACCGTCCGTCGCGGTGGTGGGACTTGTGCCGATCACGTCGCCGCTATCGCCCGACGTCGGCAAGCCGAGCGTGTCTCCGCCGGCGCCGCTCAAAAGCGGAGGCGCGTAAATTTGTTCGTAAGCGGATTCGCCGCCGTCGCCCGCGCCGTTATTTTGCTGGATTGGCAAGTTGTTCGCTTCGTTCCCCGCTTGATTTGAATCTGGCGCGCTGCCCGACCCCGAACCGCCGCCCGCTCCGCCTTGATTTTGCCCCGCCTGATTATTCGCCAGCGGCTGCGGATTTTGTCCGCCGCCCGCCGCGAGCAATTGACTCGCGCCCGATTGCATCTGTCCCGCCGCTTGACTCGCCGCCTGCGCAGCCGCCGCTTGTTGCGCGACCTGCGCCATTTGAGTCGCCGCGCTGTTCAACGCTTGTTGCGCCGCCGCTAAATCTCCCGCGCGAATTTTTTGCGCCGCATCTTTTAATTGCTGCGCCATTTGCGGATTCGACGAAGCGAGACTCTCCGCCATTGCGTCCAACTGCTCAGCAAGTTTTTGCAATTCCTCGGCGCTCATCTGACTCAAATTCATATTCTGCAAATCGGAAGCGGCTTTCGCAAAATTGCCGTTCGCTAAATCTTTGCCCAACGAACCTAGAGGCGAACCTTCCTGCGAAGCCAGCGAACTGCCCGACTCTTTCAACGCCTGCATCGTTTGACTTGACTGCGTGGCGCTTAAGGCTTGCATCTTTTCGCCGGTCGAGGTCAGCACAGAGACCGCGCCTTCCAAAGATTTTGTGTCCTTCAAATCTTGTTGCGCTTGCAGCAAAGGTTCGGTCAGCGCTTGTTTTTGTTCGGCGCTCAAAGAATCGTTTTCGTTAATCGCTTTGATCATTTCCGCGATTTTAGTTTGCTGCTCGGCAATGGCGACGTCCACTTGACGTTGATGACTCGCGGCGGCGAACAACGCATCGCCGCGAAACCATAGCGCGCCGATCAGCGCTGCAAATATCAGAATCAAAATCGCGTCCAGTTTTTTGAAGCGCAGAGGCAACTCGCGGCGCGGATGAACTTTGCGGGCGGCAGAAAGCGCGTCGTCTAATTGTTTTTGAATCATCTCGTTGGCGTGATCCGCCTGACTTAATTCCAGCGCGGTGCTGACGCGTTCATCCAGATGAAATTCGCGATCAAAATATCGCGCGGCTTTGAGCGGCGAAATCTTCCAGAAGTACGCGACAATACCAATCGCGATAGGAATCAGCGTCGCAAATAAAATGACCAGCGCGAGAAATTCGCGCTTCAATAATTTTGCTTGATATAAACCCACGCCGCCAATTAACAGCGATAACGCCAGCGCAATTGCAACTCCGCGCACAACCCACAACACGGCGCGCTGCAAACGCATACGGCGAATCCATTTTTGGAGAGTGCGAGAGAGACGGTTAATGTTGGTCATGTTATTCCTTAATATTCATAACGCTTCAAGTAGAACGCGCTTAACCATATCATCAAAACGGTCAGCGTGACGGCGTAAAGAACATAGATAATCCACGCGGAAGGCAGGACGACGTAAGGATCAGGGATGGGCATAATCAAAAGCGTATGTTCTTCCGTAAGAAGAAGTTCGGTGAGAAACGCTGCCGTAAGAGGATTTGTAGAAAGCGCCGTCAAAATAATAATGATCCACATTCTTTGAATTTCAGGCACATCAGACGGGGGACCCGAAGTGGAACTTATCCAAAAAAATAATGCGGCGACGATAATGACGGGAAGCAAAATTGCCGCGTATGAAAGAATCGTCGCGGTCAAGACGCGCTTTGCGATGGCGGAAAAATATAATCCCAGCGCGCAAAACAAAAACGCCGAGACAACCAAGATCACGATGGAAATAGCCACCTCCGCCGCGCCGACGCCGCCAATAATAAACGCGAGACTTTGCAATGGAATTGCGGTGAGAATCAATAGCAGCAAATACATAACCGACGAACCGAGTTTGCCGACGAGCAGATCGCGCGGCGAAAGCAGAGACACGCGCAACAAGTCAAAAGTTTGACGCTCGCGTTCCGATGCGATTGCGCCCGAAGTCAGCGCGGGACCGATGAAGCCGATCATTAACAACTCGCTCAACACCACGACGCCGAAAAGCGTCTTGCCCATTTTCTGCAAAAAGCCGGGATCGCCGTTTGAAATAGAGCCGTCGCTTTTTAGAATTAAATACACGATGATAATGAAGATAGCGATCAACACGAGATACACAGTGATCAAGGTCGCGCCTTGTTTGCCGCGCATCCTGCTTTTGAGTTCTTTGGCGATGATGGGATTATCCAGCAGACGTTGAAAAAAATTCAGGCGCGCGGGTTGTTCTTTTATAGAAGACGGCGAAGATGGCATGGTTGTTCCTAACTCGGACAAGCCGAAAGAGATTTAACCGCAGAGGTCACAGAGTCCACAGAGAAAAATTTTTAAGTCTCCGTGATCTCCGTGGTAAGAGATTTTTTTGCACAAGAATTTCATTGATAATCTCCTAAAGTTTCAGCGCTCAGTGCGACCGACAAAATAGATACTCAGCAAGATGAGCAAAACTGTAAACAAGACGTAGAACGCGACATAAATGATCCACGGAGAAAGCAAGGGAATTAATGCAGTAGAGCCAAAAAGAGATCCTGTTGTCGTTATGAAAATGTTTTGGCTGTCAATCAAAATGGATTCGCTCACAACTGCGGCAAAGAATGGATTGGTGGAAAATAAAAACCAAAGCCCTGCAATTAAAATATTTTGCGACGTTGAAGATAAAGTCGCTGTGGACGACGGGGATGAGAAAATTGCGCTAAACATGCCAAGCATAAATAGAAAGACAAAAAAAATGACGAAAGAAAATAAATTGGAACCATACGTTAATACAGTGGAAGTGATTGTCCGCTTTGTGAAACTTGAGAAAAATAAACCCAACGAACAAAAGAAAACCGCCGTGACCGCCAGCATCAACGTGGAGATAATCATCTCCGCCATGCCGACTCCGCCTAGAAAAAACGCGAGGCTTTGAACGGGAATGGCGGTAAAGATCAGCAGCAACAAATAGACAACCGCCGAACTTAATTTGCCAAATACCAACGACGGCGCGGAAAGCAATGAGATATGCAGCAAGTCAAAAGTTTGACGCTCGCGCTCGGAAGAGATCGAACCTGAGGTCAGCGCGGGACCGATAAAACTGATCATCAACAATTCAAGCAGCACCACGACGCTGAACAATACTTTGCCAACCGTTTGCAAATATCCCGGCGCACTTGCGGAACTTCCTTGTGTGTAAAGGACAAGATAGGTCGTTGTCACAAAAAAACTGACGAACAGCAAATACACAGTCAGCGTGATAAATCCCTGCCTGTTACGCATCCTGCCTTTGAGTTCTTTCGTGATGACGGGATTGTCTAATATGCGCTGAAAAAAACTTAAGCGCGGGGGCGTTTGTTTAACGGTTGATTCCATGATATTCCTTGTTCTGTCATGTCATTGCGAGCGAAGCGAAGCAATCTTCTGTTGCATGGGAAATTGCTTCGGCGGAAGCGCGCCGCCTCGCAATGACATACCTACGAAACTATGCCTTTTGTTGTCCGCATAAAAACTTCTTCGAGATTTTTCGTCTCTTCGCTGAAATGAATAATGGGAAATCCCTGCTGCAATAAAGAAGCCAGCAGCGCGCGAATCGATTCATCGTCGCCGATAAAATCCGCTTCGAGCGAAACGCGCTTATCTTCCAACAAGCGAACAGCGCTCACGCCCGACATGGAACTCAGCGCGGCTTGCGCTTCTTCTTTGCGATTCAAAACTCCAATATGCAATTGACGATGCGACATAACGCGCTCGCTGAGTTGTTGCAACGTGCCGAGCGCGGCTAACTTACCGTCTTCGAGAATTCCCACGCGCGAGCAGAGTTCGCCCACATCCGCGAGAATATGACTGGAAAAAAGAATCGTCTTGCCGAGCCGCGCAATCTCCAACAACAATTCGCGGATCTCCACCCGCGCGCGCGGATCAAGCCCCGACGCGGGTTCGTCGAGGACGAGAATTTGCGGGTCGTGGATCAACACCCGCGCAAGTCCAAGACGTTGTTTCAATCCCGTAGAAAGCGTGTCCACCATATCGTCGCGGCGATGACCTAAATCCACAAGGTCGAGCAATTCGGAAATCAACTGCGCGCGTTGCTGCGGATGCACCTTGTAGCACGCGCCAAAAAAATCGAGATATTCGTTCACGGTCATGTCGCCGTACACGCCAAACGAATCAGGCATGAAGCCAATGATGCGACGCGCGTCGTTTGGATTTTTTTTGATGGAATATCCGCCGACAATGATCTCGCCTTGATCGGGCTTAAGCAACGTGACGAGCATCCGCATGGCGGTGGTTTTCCCCGCGCCGTTGGGACCAACCAGCCCGAAAATTTCTCCGCTTTGAATGTTGAAAGTAAGATCATTCACAGCGATACGTTTGCCAAAGCGTTTGGTTAATTCCTTGATCTCAATAATAGAAGTCATGGCTTCACCGTCAAGAAAAAGTTGATCGCGTTGATCTGAACATAATCGTTTTGATTGGCGGCAATCTTCATTCTAATCTCGCCGTCCGCGCCGACATATTGCGCCGCTTGCGGAATGTCCATAAACGACGACGTCGTTAACGAAACAAGTTTCCACGCGTTAGTTTCAAAATTCCAAAACGAGACAATCATTCTATTGGGCGCGACGTTGCTTTGAATTTGAAATGTCAAGTTGTCGACCGCGCTGAAATCAACGGGCTGACTCGGTTGAAAACGAATCTCATACCCATCGGCGGGAATTTGATAAGTCGTCAGCGCTCCGTTAGAAGATTCCCAATCGTATAGGCTGGAAGATAAAACAAAAGGCTGCGAACTGGTCGCAACATTGGGCGCAAGTTTTTGAAAGTAAAGCGCCGTATCCAGCGCGTCGCTTTTTTGATTTTGCAAATCAATCGGCGCGGGAACGTTATCCATCCAGCCCATGAGATAAAAGCCGGAAATTATCGGCGCAAAACTATTATCGGGAATCACATTCGCTTGAAAGAACGCAGAACGTCGAATCAATTTTTTATCGGCGGTCGCCGAAATAGGATAAGAAGTAGACAACCCTAAATTCTGAATCAAAACATACATATCGGTTGGAGATGCGGTGAGATTGCCAAATGAAATATTTATTTTCTTTGTTTCGTTCGGTTTAAAGTCGCCTAAAATTTTCCAGTCATTCGGCGTGACAAGAATCGCGCCGAGCAACGGTTGCGCGTTGGCGTTGGTAACATTACCCGTCAGATCATATCCGCTGCGCGTGACGGTCAGAGTCAAATCTTGCTGAAACTTCAACGCGGGCGCAACGCCTTCCGCGCCGACAGAAATCATCCCGCCAATCTCAACGCGCGCTTCGGGCAGCGTTGTTCCTGATTCATTTTTGAGCGAAAGCCAGTCGCCGCTTCCCTGCAAATCGGTATTCATGCCGTGCGGTTGATACAACATGAACTGGTCTTGCGTTTGAATGTTGTACGTTGCGCGGCTGGGAGAATACACGCCCGCCAGATTATTGATCCGCGCTTGCGGCACACCGTCAAAACCTTGCGCCAACGCGAAGCGATTCAAAATTGGATTGACGCCGCGATAGGCAAATCCAAAAGCGTACGCGATGCAGGAAAATAAAATGACGAGAACGGGCACGGTCACCCATGCGAGCTCGGTTCGTTTAGCGCGGCGCAAAATCAAATAGTTAATCGGTCCAATGGCGAGGATGTAAATTCCAAGCCAACAGCAGATGTAAAAGAAAGAGGGAAGATTTAATTCTGGCAACGCGGAAATTGCGTTGTTCGCTTGATTCGAATCCCACGCGGCGTTTGCCCACGACGGTTTATGCGGCGTGAAAGCGAGCAAGTGTTCGTATATTTTCTTTATGCCGCCCCAGTCGCTCAAAGGTTGCAAAGCGGGATCGGCGGCAAAATAAATTACTTTGCCATAACCGATTTGTTTTTCAACCAACAATGGGATTTGATCTTGCGCGACAAGGACGCGCGCGCCGTCTTGAAGCGCTCCGCTTGCTAAAATGGATTCGTGGTCAAGCAAAGCCGCGTCTTTGACGTAAGCCGATAGCGCGGGCAAGCCAATCGCGTTTTTTGTGGAAGCAATCTTCACGGGCATAAAATCCTGCAAGCCCGCCGTTGTCGTTTGCCAGTTAATGCCGCCCGTGATAAATAATTTTCCGCCATTGGCAAGCCATAACTGCAACGCTTGTTTTTGCTCGGCGGATAATTTCCCCGTATCTACGTTAGCGACGACCAGCGCGTCCAGCGCTGCCCAGCCTTGAAATTGATTCGGCAGATCAGAAATAGTCAACTGCGCGAGGCGCGTCTTTCCTCCGCTCAATGGGCGAATATCGTTCAAAATATTATATGGCGTGGGATCGTCCGCCAAAATTCCAAAAATCAAATCTTCATTTCCAGCGCAGGAGACGTTTAATTTTTTTTGAGCGAGCGCCGAATTACCGTCCAACACGCTCACGCGGAAATCTCTCATTGAGCCTGATGAATTTACATATAGAAAAAATTCTTTGCGCGACGTGGCGGGCAAAGAAATATCCGTCGCGTAGATGGATTGCCCGTTCTGATCGTTTTTATAGGACGCCTGTACGCGCGCGTTAAAATCCGCGCCGCTATTTTCCACCGTCACGCGGACAGGCAGCCACGTCCCAGTTTTGCACGCGCCGTCGAAGCCTGCCTGCGCGTCGAGTTTAATTGTCCCGCCCGTCTGCGCGGAAACGTCGGTTGAGATGAGCAAAGCGCAAAGCATAAAAAAGAAAAGGATTGTCCTGCCTGCTCGATACAAAGTATTCAATGTATCCTCCGTTGTTGAATCATTGGGAAAATCATATCATAAACCGAGATGTTTTCTTGACAACTCCCATAACGCGGGTGTATAAACATCGTGCA
>JAVHOY010000201.1:0-2406 GCA_036170295.1 bacterium | reverse complement strand
AAAACTTGAAGAGCGAATAACGCCGCGAACACATAAGCGATGTAAACCCAAGTAGAAGCGCCTTTGGAAGATTGCGGGCGGATCTGCTCGCCTTCCGCCAACGCCCGCGAATATTCCAGCGCCTGCGAAATATCTCTTGCCCAAAACACGCCCGCCGCGTTCTCTGCGACCGCGAGTTTGATTCCGCTGAACGAACGAATCCACGCCTCAATATTTTTCGGAGCGTCCATCAAGAGATTGCTCGAAAACAAAACGGCGTCCGCTTTGAGATCGGCGGGAATTTCGTCTTTCACATCCAAAACATTCACAGATAAATTTAACGCGCGTTTCGCCAGCGCGGATTGGATCGCTTCGCCAAACTTTCCATCGTGGTCGAATATGACGAGATTGAAACCCTTTTGTTTCGATTCCAATTCATCGGCGCGGCGCTCGCCGTCTTTTCGCAGCGCGGAGAGATGGTAGAGCAGCAAGACAACAAATAGAACGAAAGTCTGCAATGCGTTGAGGATTGTATTTAAGAAATTAGTTGTCGCGCCGCCAAGCGCGGCATTGATGAGCGTGAAAATCAAAATGCCCGCAGAGATCATTCCGCCGATGACCGCCGCAAACATGACCAGATATAAATACGTTTTCCGAATCACAGAACGCCGCGCATGGTCGCCCATCGCGCCGTCTTCGACGGCGTGAGATTGCATCGGGCGCCAGGTCAGCAACCAAAGCGGAAGTCCCGCTGCGAGGAAGGCTAAAGCGCGCGATAACGGCTCGCTGAATCCGCTTGAGGCGAGATAAATTTTAGCGATCAGCAAATCAATCAAAACGGAAATCAAGGAAGCGACGGCGAAGAACGAGGCGGCGAGTCCGAGAAGCGAGAGGATGTAAAAATACAATCGCCGCTTGCTTGCGCGGCGCGGAAGGTTTTCGTCAAACGCGAATTGTCGGCGCAGCCAGTCGCCGTAGTATGCCCAGATCACAGCGAACGGAATTCCGATTGAAATGGGACTGCCAATGTTTTGAACAAACTGAGCAAAAGTTTTTCCATCGCCAAACGCGTGCATGAGAATTTGGTAGAACAAATTGCCGCCGGCGGTTAATACGACGATCACGCCGATCAGCGAGAGTTTATAGAGCAGCGCAAGGCGAAGCAGAGATTCTTTTTCGGAAGAATCTGTCAGCGCATTTTGAATAATGCGCCATGAGGAAGCCCAAATGGGCGCGCCGACAACAAGCAGCGCAACGGCATTGACCACAGTCTCGCGCCCAATCGCGCCGAGTATGTTGGCGGTTGATAAGGTGAAGGCATAGATCAGCGCTTGTTGCGCGCCGAAGAGAATCATAATCAAGCCGTAGAGCATCCAGATGAAGCGATACAGGCGGCGGATTTCGGCGAAGTTTTCTTTTTCGGGGAGCGAGCGCCATTCGCTTTGCGCGACGTTCCAAAAGTATGCGGCGATGAGCAGGTTGACGACGATGGCGATGAGATTATCAATCCACGTTTGCGCGCCGCCGACGATGGCGCGGTCAACGTAAAGATTTGCCGCAGAGAGAAATGTGCGATTGATAAACGCGAGCAAATTTTGCACAACGGGAATCAACGTGGCGAGTAAAATGGCGTAGAGAAAAATTGCGCGCAGGCTGGCGGTTTTTTCTTCGTCGTCTTTTGCGGATGCGCGTTGCGCCCAAATCCAGTGAAAGAGAAAAATCGGCACACCGACGAGAATCAACGAGAGGGCTTGCGCGAGCGCGGATGCGCTATCCACGATTGTTTTGCCAAGCATGGAGCGCAACAAGCCGATGATTCCCCACAGCACCACTTCCATGCTGATGAAGGCGATGGCGTAAAAGTAAAGTCTTCGGATGGTTTTCATAATCGTATCCTTTAATTACTTGGGCTGATACCAACTGTAATTCCAATAGTTATACGGCATGGAACTCAACTTCCACGCGCCGTTTTGCTTGACCAATAGCGCGCGGTCTGGGTTTGCGCTTCTACTAGAAAATGGATCGCCGTTGGAATAATAAACGCCAAGCGTTACAGTGGCTTCATCCTGATTGATTTCCACCGCGCCAACTTCTATGCCAACATTTGACGAGTTGATATTGCCGTTAAAGAACGACTGGCGAAATTCTTCATAAGTCGGTTTGTGATTAAGGTCGGCGAGATAACCATACGCCTTTTGATAATCCTTATTCAAGGCAGCCAGCACATAGTTGTGGACTACGCCGTCGGGAGTTGAATCCGCGACGTAAGCGCGTTTGGAATCCTGCCGCGTGAAGAACAATCCTAGCGCGAGCAGAATCAGCGCGGCGATGCCGATGAGAATTCCCGTTAGAAATTTATCCTGTTTCATAAGTGCCTCCAAGTTAATCTCATTGTATGAAGTTAAGAAGTTAAAAGCAAGCAGAGTA
>JAVHOY010000200.1:0-2408 GCA_036170295.1 bacterium | reverse complement strand
CCTGTCATAAAGATAAAATCAGGTTTTGCCTGAATCAACGCCGCGCCAACTTTACCGTCGCCGTGAACGACGCGCGCGAAAGGACTGAGTTCAGGAACCTGTTGAATCAATCGCTCGATCAGAACGCCCGTTGCGCCTGTCACCTCTGAAGGTTTTAGCACCACCGTATTTCCCGCCAGCAAGGCAGCCAGTAATGGCGGAAGCGACAACGTCAGCGGATAATTCCACGGTGAAATGATCGCCGCCACGCCATGCGGTTTGTATTCGACAAAACATTGCTTGAAAAGATATAATCCAGAAGAGACGCGTTTTTTCTTTAACCACTTTGGCGCGTGCGAGCAATATTGCGCGAGCATATCCACCGTCACAAATAATTCGATGAGACCATCCTGACGGCTCTTTCCGCAATCTTGATTAAGAACGCTCGTGATTTCGTCTCGCTTGTCAATCAGAAGCGTTTGGAATTTGCGCAGAATTCGAATTCGTTCTTTTATAGGTTTTGCGCTCCATAATGGAAAAGAGGCGCGCATGTCATTAACCGCTTTTTGAACCGCCTCCGAGGTTGTCATTTCAACTTCGCCAAAAGAATTGCCGTTGGCAGGATTTGTAAAAAGTAAAGTTTCAGTTTGCATGAACAGTTTCCTTTGATATAGAGTTTTATTCCGGAGGTGTGCTTGTCCGATTAATTCCGCATATTATATATCGTTATAGACAACCTAAAGGCACAACATTGTTCGATCAAATCACCAAGCATGTGATGATCGCTCGCTAAGTAATTTCAAGCGCTTCAAAAAGGAACAGGCGCAAGTCCATCCTTTTTTGGGCAGAAGGTAACTTATGACCAACCAACTCTATCAAGAAAATTTTCCCCACCTAACCCCCGCGCTGGGACGCATCTTCAATTTTGTCGCTGATCACGCTGAGGGTTCGTACATCTACACCGACGACGGCAAGAAATTATTGGACTTCACCAGCGGAATTGGCGTGACGAATACCGGTCACTGTCACCCGAAAGTAGTCGAAGCCATCCGCGAACAGGCGGGCAACTTCATCCACGCGCAGGCGAATATCGTCATTCACAAACCGATGCTGCAACTGATTGAGGAATTGCGTAAGGTGGTTCCGCCATCAATGGATAGTTTCTTCTTCGCCAACTCCGGCGCGGAAGCGCTGGAGAACGCGGTCAAGATTGCGCGCGCCGCGACGGGCAAGCAAAACATTATCGTCTTCAACGGTTCGTTTCACGGACGCACCGCGCAAACGATGGCGCTGACAACTTCCAAGACAGGCTATCGCACGGGCTTTGGTCCGCTGCCCGCAGGCGTGTACGTCTCGCCGTTTCCATACGCATTTAATTTGAAGATGAGCGAAGAACAAGCGAGTCAATATGCGCTTGAAAAATTGGAATACTTGCTCGCTTCGCAAACCGCGCCGAAAGATACCGCCGCGATTCTCATCGAATCCGTTTTGGGCGAAGGCGGATATATCGTGCCGCCCACATCGTTTATGAAAGGCTTGCGCGAAATTTGCGACAAGCATGGAATCATGCTTATCTTCGACGAAGTCCAATCGGGGTTTGGGCGGACGGGCAAGTGGTTCGCGCTGGAACATTTTGGCGTCGTGCCAGATATCATCACCGCCGCAAAAGGAATCGCGTCGGGGATGCCGCTCTCTGCGGTGTTTAGTCGCGCCGATATTATGAAGAAACTGGACGTGGGTTCTATCGGCGGAACGTACGGCGGAAATATTATCGCGTGCGCGGCGGGAGTCGCCACCATCAAAGCGATGCGCGAAGAGAAGATGATCGAAAACGCGGCAGAGCGCGGAATCCAATTGATGACAGGGCTTCGCAAATTCCAAGAAGAATTTTCGCAAATCGGCGACGTGCGCGGCAAGGGACTCATGGTTGGCACGGAATTTATCGTGGAAAATAGTCAAGCAAAGGCAAAGCCGCTGGTGAAGGAAGTGATTCATAAGGCGGAAGAAAAAGGCTTGCTGCTTTTGTCTTGCGGAACATACGATAACACCCTGCGCTGGATTCCGCCGTTGAATGTGACGAGCGAACAAATCAACGACGGGCTGAAAATCTTCGGCGAGTCTCTCAAGGCGGCGGTTAAGTAGAAGAAAGTAGACAAGTAAAAAAGTAGGCAAGTAGACAAGTAGGCAAGTAAAAAAGTAGGCAAGTAGACAAGTAGGCAAGTAAAAAAGTAGACAAGTAGACAAGTAAAAAAGTTATGTGTACCTGTCTACTTAATGTACTTGCTACTTTCCTCCCCTCCCCCCACACACCATGGCTAAACTCAACCGCAATAAACTTGAACAACTTCTGCAAACCGAACAAGCGCTCTTCCATAAAAATCATCCTAAGTCTTACGAACTCTATCAACGCGCGCGCAAGTCTTTGCATG